>CAJJLI010000301.1 GCA_905192625.1 uncultured Clostridium sp.
AATTACTTAAGTGTACATTAAATGAGATATCTGAACAAATAGCACCACAAAATTCAATAAGCTTTTTAGTATTTTCACTTGATTTCAGAGTACTATAATCGAGATAAAGTTTTTTCGTAATCATCTTTCCTCCTTTAAGAGTGTTTATTAAAATAAATTTAAAAAGCTACACACCATCAATTTTTAGTTTTAATTTACTCAAATATCAATAAACAATATGTATAATTTATATTTCTTTATTAATTTAAAATTTGATTATATATCCTTTATTTATTTATCCTATACAAGGAATAGAAATATTCCTTTTTCTACATTAATTCATCAAATGTCCCCTGCTCTACTAAATAGCCATTGTTCATTGCAATAATACTATCATACTGTTTTAAGATCTCTGCATCAAGTTTATGCGTAATGATTATTCGCGTTATATCATTGATATTCAGCATCTTTTTCTCTACTAACATAGATGTGTTCAGATCAAGTGCAGAAGCTTCTCATATTAATGTATAGAAACCTATGTAATCCATTTATGTTTCAACTAATCCCTTTTTCAAGCTATCAAATTCAGGTGTAAATTGAAGTCCTAATCGTGCCAACTCTCCTAGTACCTTTTTTAGACCGATATCTGTTTTATACCAATTGTCTTTACTAATATGATATCCTATTAAATTATCTACCGGTATCACAACAAAATCAGTGTTAGGGAAAGAGAATTGATAAAACATCAAGCATCTCCTTGCATGAAATGCTTTACAACATATGATAGCTTTTTTCGGATATATCTTTTTCGCATCTAAAATCTTTTTCGTATATCTTGCATTATCTGCCGTACAACCCGATTCGTTTTCTCCTATGATACACTTTGAATCTACTCCATTCTTCTCTAAAACATCGGTATAAAAATCATATTCCGTTATATAATCTTTATTGTATATGTCTTTTTTTGATTTCACCCCAGCAAACTTACCTAGCTTGATACTAACTCCACCAGCAGGAACAAGGATTGGTGCATATCCTTTTTTCCATAGTTCAGCAGCTTTTTCAGGTAAATCCGGATAAGAACCTCCAGGTATCATTATGACATCTGCTTTTTCTAAGGAATCTTCAACAAAAATAAAATTTGATATATCTTCTAGGATTCTTGTATTCATTGTTTTCCTCACTTGTCTAAAATAATAGAACCACCTTTACATATTATACCATTTTTAAACTTAAAACAAACAAATCTTTTAACACTTTAACTAATCACAGTGATTAAATCATACCATGGGTTTTGAAGTAAACCCTTTTGTCTAACTAAAGGGTTCACTTCAAAACCCATGGTTTATTTTTATTGGGATACAATTAAAAAGAAAGATGCCACTCCCAATAAGTGTATCTTTCTTTTTTGTTACTCCCCATAAAATATTTATAATAATTATTATCCAAATAAATTAAATTCTTCATCGATAGCATACTTTTTTGTGGCTTTAGAATATTACTTTTAAAACATGTTTAACTTTTGCTACATGAAACTATGTACGCTAGAATTCTTTAACTTTTTCATATATTACTCAAAATAAACTGTCTTACCAGTTCTTGCAGACTCATAAATCGCCTCTAATATTCTCGTTACTACAATGGCTTGCTCTGGTTTAACAATTACATCTGCTCCATTTACTACTGCATTATAGAACACTCTTTGTTCTACATCCGCTTCCTTTTCCGTTTCTCCATCAAAAAATGCAACTCCTCCAGACTTTAAATCTGGCTTTTCAATGCATTGTTTATTATATTGCACTCGATTGATGCGTAAGCCATCTTTCATATCCGCACCCGCTTTCGTACCACACAAACTTGTTTTTGCTTCATCAACATCCAATGTGTTTAAAGCCCAAGAGGATTCCAGATGAATACTAGCACCATTTTTCATTTTAATAAAGCCAAAGGCAGAGTCTTCTACGGTAAATTCTTGTGGATTCCATTCTCCAAATGCATTACCAGTCTCTTTTTGATCACCAAGCTTATGGTAAACAGATCCTGTAACAGAAGCAGGTTCGTAATTATCCATCATCCAAAGTGTTAAATCAAGAGCGTGTGTGCCAATGTCAATCAGTGGTCCTCCTCCTTGTTCTTCTTCGTTTAGAAATACACCCCAAGTTGGAACTGCTCGCCTTCGAATTGCATGGGCTTTTGCATAATATATTTCACCCAAATCACCATTTTCACAAGCTCGTTTTAAGTAAGTAGAATCCGCACGGTATCTATTTTGATATGCAATTGTAAGAATCTTTCCAGTTTCTTTTGCTGTGTCAAGCATTAACTTTGCATCTTCATAGGTTTTTGCCATTGGCTTTTCACACATTACGTGTTTCCCTGCTTTCATCGCAGCCACAGAAATCATGGCATGGGATTTGTTTGGTGTTAATACATAAACTGCGTCAAGTTCCTCTTCTTTTACTAGTTCTAAATAATCCGTATAAACTCTTGCATCCTGAGTTCCAAATTTTTCTTTTGTCTCTGTGGCCTTTTCCTTTATAATATCGCAAAAAGCAATTACTTCAAAATTACCATTCTTCTTTATTGCTGGCAAATGTTTATTATTGGCGATACCACCACAACCAACAATTCCAATCTTTAATTTTTTCATATGGCTTTCTCTCCGTTCTAATCTAAAATTTCTTATCTATTATTCTTCATTCAAACTCGTTCTCTTGATAACTTAAGTATTATGCTTTGTTTCATTCATACCTATCACCATCCAATGCTTTTAAAAACTCGATACTAAGTCTTGTATCTTCCATTGGAGCATTGGTACTATGACTGTCTTGTTCTACAATAATCCATTTTGCTCCTGCTGCAACCGAAGCATCTAAAATACCTTTTATATCTTGAACTCCTTGACCAATTGCTGTAAATTCCACCGGTAAGACTCCTGTAAAATCCTTCAAATGAATTACAGGGCATCTTCCTTTATACTGACTGATATACTGGGTTGGATCAACATTCGACGCTTTTACCCAACAGGTATCAATCTCAGCTTGTAGCTCCTGAACAGGCAATCTTTGAAACAAATCATCCAATACGTATTCATTCGTCGATGTCTTTAAGAATTCAAAATCATGATTATGATATAATAAAACAATATCGTATTTAGTACACTCCTCTGCAATTCGAGGTAGAAACTGAATAAACTCTTCATAAGCTTTCGTTCCATATCGTTCGTCTTCCACTAAGTAAGGAATCGCAATGTAAGAACAACCTATGGTTGCGTATGTTTTTACCGTTTTCTCCAATTCATACCGCAGATCAGCATAGGGAACATGTGCAGAAATTGGAATTAAACCAATTTCATTTAACCAGTCTTTTATATCCTCTGGTTGATGACCATAAATACCTGCTAGCTCTACTCCATCGTATCCCATATCTTTGACTTCTTTCATTGCCTGTTTAAAATTTCGCTCTGCTTCTTCTCGAATTGAGTACACCTGCAATCCGATTGGCAACTTCTTCATATAAGTTCCTCCATTTTATTTATAAAAGCAAACTTTCATAAGAACCATTATGTACGATTAATCTATGTTATTGACCAGTTACAATCTTATAATATTTTACTTACTTTCTAGTAGATATTGGTTATGTAATAATATTAAGTAATCAGCTTGGTTGCATACTTTTCTTATAACGAATCCTCAAACTGTAGTACCTGATTCTGTTTTGCAGATTCAAACACAACCTCCATAAGTTTCATCACACGCATTACCTCAGATAATTTTATTTCAGACTCTCCACCATGTAAAATGACATCTTGAACATTCTTATAGAAATCTTTAATGTCACTCGTTACAATTGACAATGCTTGTTTATGAATGGTATCCTCTCTACGAGGGGCCATAGTTTTCGTTATTCCTGCTGCCGTTTTCACTGGTACTACATCTGTCTCATTCACTCCAGATGAGCAAATCATTTCACCGTGCAACTCCCAATCGTGTATGATGGCAGTTCCATTCTGCCCCAATAGATACCAACGTGGAAGGGATATGAAATTATTCGTTCCAACCTCTATAAGAACTTCCACATTGTTTTCATAGCTTAAAATCACTGTAAATCCATCGTCTACCATTTGATTTGTAACATTCGTGGTTCTAGCATACACTGTTTTAAGTGCTACACCTTCCATCAAT
>CAJJLI010000302.1 GCA_905192625.1 uncultured Clostridium sp.
GATTTATGGAATAAAAAAGACATAGGTGAAGTAAGTAATCGTTTTAGCACGGTGGTAAATATCCATGGAGCTGTTCTTTTACAGTTAAAGAAAGTTAGATAAACAATAAGTATGAAAAGTAAACTTATCGAAGGTTCGATTTATTTTAAATAAATTAGTATAATTACGGTTGATAAAAGGATATCTTATAATGGTATCGATAAAAGGTCATAAGGAGGTAGTATGAATATTTTAATAATGGGCGGCACACGCTATTTCGGAGTACATATGGTATCTGAATTACTTGAAAATGGACATGAAATTACGCTAGCCACAAGAGGAAATACAAAGGATCCATTTGGAGAAAAGGTACATAGACTTTACTTTGACCGTACAAATAAAGAAGAAGTGAATCATGCGTTGCACGGGAAAAGTTTTGATGTTATATGTGATAATATTGCGTATTCTTCAAACGAAGTTGAATATTTGTTAAGTACAGTATCGTGCAAGAAATATATTTTAACTTCTACTATGTCCGTATATAAGAAAATGTCATTAGATACCAAGGAAGAAGAATTCTCCCCCTTGGAGCACGAACTTATTTTATGTGACCGTACAGACTTTCCTTATGATGAAATAAAACGTCAAGCAGAATGTGTGTTGTTACAAAAACACTCTAACATAGCTTCGGCAGTAGTTCGTTTCCCATTTGTTATAGGGGAAGATGATTATACAAATCGTTTATATTATTATGTGGAGCATGTGGTAAATGGATTACCTATGCATATTGATAATACAAAAGAACGAATCGGTTTTATTCATTCTAAAGATGCAGGAAAATTTCTTGCGTGGGTAGCACAAAGTGACGTAACAGGGATTTATAATGCCTATAATGAGAGAACGTTTTCACTACAAGAGATAATAGATTATGTAAGTAAAAAGATGAATCAGTGTGCAATTATTTCTACAGATGGTGAAGCTTCGCCATATAATGGGGTTAAGTCTTATAGTTTAAACATAGATAGAGCGAAAAAAATTGGTTACTCATTTCCTACCGCTGATACTTATATGTATGAATTACTAGATAGTTACATAGCTCGAGCAATTGAAAGTAGGTAATTTTATGTTAGATGGAACAAAAGATGTATACAAGCATATAAAGATTTTTTGGGATTCTATTTTTAAAAATGAATCCAAGGAAAGCAGCGTATCGGATGATTTTGACAATAGAGAATTGCAAAAAGCTACTGATTTCTTATGTGAAAATACGGAATCTGTTTTGGATTTTGGCTGCGGCAATGGCAGCTGGCTTTTTAAATGTTTAAAGCGCGGAACGAGATTTCATATTGGGATTGATTTATCCGAAGAAGCTATAGCACGTGCTAACAGATTAAAGACGTTAGTAAAAAATAAAGATGCCAAATTTGAGTTTTACCAAGGTGGAATATCTGAACTTGAATCAATACAGGATTCTTCCATCGATGCAGTAATCTTATCAAACATAGTTGATAATTTAATTCCGGAAGATGCGAACCAATTAATATATCAAGCACATCGAATACTAAAACCAAATGGTAAGATATTAATTAAGTTAAATCCATATCTTACAAAAGAACAAATCCGTGAGTGGAACATTGGAGTAATAGAAGGTAATTTATTGGATGATGGTCTTTATCTGTGGAATCAAACAACAGAGGAATGGAGAGAGTTATTTGCTCATTATTTTATAGAGTTGCAGTATAAAGATGTATATTTTGAAGAGTACGATCAATGCAATCGATTATTTTATATGGTAAAAAAATAAATAATATAATAGCTAAGTGTTGTTAAATCAAATAATAGTTAAGTGATATTAGGTGACCATAATAGCTATGTGTTATTAGATCACATAGTAGCTAAGTGATATTAGATTACCATAATAGCTAAGTGATATTAGATCACTATAATTATTAAAGTTTAAAATAAAAGGAAGAAGAAAGAATGGAATTGATAGCAGATTTGCATATGCATACCAAAGGTTGTGATACATTATTTGATACGCTTTCCATAATGACGAGCACAGCGAGTAAAAAAGGGATTCGCTATATTGCTTGTACGGATCATGCGCCAATCACTTCAAATCAATATACCTCTTGGGATTTTGATGAATGGAAAGACATACCTAAAAAATTAAATGAAGTTCATATATTACGAGGGGTTGAAGCGGATATCCTTGATTTTAAAGGGAACTTATCACTGGAAGAAGAGACACTATTTAAGCTTGATATTGTGCTTGCTGCTTTACATACTTATTGTATAAAGCCTGTAACGATAAAGGAGCATACAGAAGCTTATGAGGCAATCCTATACAATCCTTATGTGGATATTCTTGCACATCCAGGAGAATCTTTCTTTTCATGTGATGAAGAATACATTATGAAACTGGCAGCGGAACAAAGAAAAGTGATTGAATTAAATTCTTTATCACAAAAGAATGATCCTAAAAGTATACAAAATCAACGGAATCTTATTAAGTTATCTAAAAAATATGGAACTATGTTATGTGTATCCTCGGATGCTCAAAAGCCTATTTCAATAGGCGAGTTTGATACAATACCAGAGATGCTATCTAAGGAATTGATTCCATCTGAACTTATAATTAATTCGTCAGTGGAAAATATGGAGAATTTTTTACTGCTAAGAAGAAATGTAAAAGAAAAAAACTATAAGGTATGTCTGAAAGAGGAAAGCGTTATCCTATTATAGTTATTCGTCAATACAAGCAACAAAAATTCCAATTGCTTCGATATTATATTTATGTACCTAATGAAACTCATGGAATAATTATATCATAGTATTTCTATAATATAGTAGACAAAATAACTACGGCTGAATAGTTATAAATAGACTATATAAAGCAAGGAGTAATCCTATGGTATTGATTCGTGCTCTAAAAACATCAGAAATTCCAGAGGCAATGGGACTTAAAATTAATTGTTGGACAGAAGAGTTGGCTGGAATAGCTAATAATAACCTTATACTAGAGGAAGAAATCGATTTTTGGAGTACCTGGGTAAGTAGAGGGAAGACATATAATGACATTCGTTTGCTTATTGGAGCCTTTGAGAATGGTGAGTTACTTGGAATCGCTGCTAGTAATATTGCGAAATATGATGATATTCCGGCAAATGGGATCGAGCTAAATTTACTTGCGGTAAAACCTAAGTATAGAGGAAAAGGTGTATCCCTTAGGTTGATATTGTACATATTGAATTTTTACGAAAGTCTAGGAGCGAAAAAGGCTGTTATATATAGTCATCACTATGCACCATCCAATACATTTTATCCTAAGTTTGGAGCAGTAATTTTGAGAAAAGAGCTTCAAGAAGAGGGGAAACTTGAAGTAGATGTCTTTATTGCAAACATACATAAGTTCAAGTGGATGTTAGAAAAATCTTTATTAAAATATTAAAAATGAGTTGAAATATGGACTATAGTAAATGATTTCATTTGCTATGGTCCTTTCTTTTGCTAGTTGGAGTTTCTTATATTATAATGAAGTATGGATAATTCTATTTCGTTAAATAGATAAAATATAGAGAATTAGATGAGAAAATAGTATAGGTTATCATGCACTTGTAATATCATAATTTAACAATCAGGTGTTAAGGAAAGATTCTCTATTTATCAGTAAGAAGTACTTGAGTAAAAAGTTCATGAGTAAAGAGTTCATAAGTAAAAAGTTCACCAGTAAGAAGTCGATAAGTTAAGAATTCAGGTAAAAAATCCATGAGGAAAGATTTCATACGTAAAAAACCATGAGGGATGAATTCATGCGTATGAAAACCATCAATAAAGAGTTCATGAGTTAATAAATCATGAATAAGAAGTTTACTAATAAAGAGTTTACCATGAAAGAGTTATGTGAAATGAGGTTATTAGATATGAAGAATAAGATATTAATAGTTGACGATGAGAAAGATGTAATTTCTCTTTTAAAAGATTATTTTGAAATGGAAGGCTACCTTGTATATACGGCAAGAGATGGTGTAGAAGCAATAAATCAACTAAATTGCAAACCTGACATCATTTTATTAGATATTAATTTGCCTAAAATGGATGGCTTTGAAGTTTGCAAACGAATTCGTTCCTTTATTCACTGTCCGATCCTATTTTTGACAGCAAAAATT
>CAJJLI010000303.1 GCA_905192625.1 uncultured Clostridium sp.
AAATATAAAGTAAATCGAAAATTAGCAGCATTCATTAGTATTGTAATTTCATTTATCATTGGTATTTTCTTTGAAAATGAAATTAATGTAGGAAAGTTAATGGACTTTATCACTATCATTATAGTACCATTTGGTGCAGTATTTGGAGCAATCTCGATTTACTATATTTTAGGTAAAAATAAAATCGAAGAGGAACTTAATTGTGGAAGAGAGAAACCACTCTCAAAATTATTTTCCGTCATCGCAAGATATTTTTATGTTCCCCTTACCATTCTGATTTTTGTTTTAGGTATTATTTATAAAGGAATTGGTTAATAAAAGGGAAGGAATAAAATTTTTAGATAATTGTGTATTTTAAAAGCGCAATTTATAAGGAAAAAATGATTTTTAATTATGAGATGAAAAGATGATTTGTAAAAAAGTCAAATAAACGTACAATGGGAATGAAAAATTGATTTGTGTTAAAATTTAAATAAAAGCTAAAAAAGAATTGATTCAACCGAATAAATAGGTAGGAATCAATTTTTTTTGTGCCTTTTTGAAAATAAAGCAAGGTTAAGTCGATAAATGATTTGATGATTAAAAACAATGACTTAAACTTATTTGCTTTCCTAGTAAGAGGACGTAACCCCTGAATTACAACACTTTTATGGAAATAATACACAATATAATTATCAGACAAAAAAAACATAGCTTGACTATTCTCAGAAATATACTATAATGAAAGTAATGTAATATTTACGATTCATTGTGATTATTTAAAATTATTTAAAAAATATCTTTAAATAATGAAATTAAATAATTAAAAAAACGGGATAAAAGATTTTGTTAAAAAAATTATATTTTAGATCGAATAATTATCTATGAATTATTTAGATCTTTTATAGTTGTAGATTGAATAAATCACATTGAATTTGATAATTTAATTATTCTTTTTAAAGTCCAATATGGATATTGAGAAAATTTACTAAACTTTTAAGGAGGATTATAGTATGTATGATGCAATATTAAAGATTGAACCAAGAGAAAGTACAAGCAAAGGGGCAAATAAGTTATTAAGAAAAAATGGATATTTACCTGGTAATATTTCTGGAAAAGGAATGGATTCCATTGCTATCGCTGTTAAAAAAGATGAGTTGAGAAAAACATTAAAACAAAGTGGTAGAAATGCAGTTCTTAAACTAGAATCTGGAGAGAATGAATCTTATACAGTATTAACAAAGGAAATGCATGTAGCGCCAATTATCAATGAAATATCACATGTTGATTTTCAAGTGGTATCTCTTTCTGAAAAGGTGAAACAAGATGTATCCTTAAAATTAGTTGGTACTGAGTTTATTGAGTCAAAACGTTTATTAATTAACACTTTTATAGATTTTATTCCTGTAATTGGATTACCTCAGGATATTCCTCATGAAATTATCGTGGATATTACTAATTTGGTACCTGGTAAAACATTGTTACTAAAAGACATTAAATTACCAGAAGGAATTACTACTGAAGTAGATCCAGAAGAAAAAATTGTAGCAGTAAAAGGTTCAAAGAAGCAAGAAGCAGCAGTTGGTGAAGAATAATCTATTGCAATATTAGAAGGGTAGGTATAACGGTTGAATCCGTTTTACCTACCCTTTTTTGTATCGGTATGTAAATAAACCACCGGCTATGATACGAATCCGTCATTAGTATAATTGATATGTTCTATAAACAAAAAGGTGTGGGTAAGGAACTGCAGAATAGGCTTATAATTAATATTTTATTTTTGTCATATTTTTGTTGTAATGGATATGATTTTATGGCAAAGTATAAAAGGAGAAATTCAAAGTAATTACGAAGGAGAACACGAATGACGTTTGAACAATTAAAGTTTTTTGTTGAGGTATATGAGCAAGAAAGTTTTTCCTTTGCCGCTGAAAATCTTTCGATTTCTCAATCATCACTTTCAAAACAAATAAAATCCTTAGAAAATGAAATTGGTAATATACTTTTTGATACAAAGAACAAGAGAAAATTTACTATAACAGAAGCTGGACACGACTTTTATAATCATGCAAAAAAACTGATTATACAATACGATGAAATGAAGAGTAGCATGAAAAAATATTTGTCCTTAGAAAAAGGACATGTATCAATTGCAAGTATTCCAGTGAAGGATCAATATGGAATCATTGAGAAATTGACAAAATTTGTTCATGATCATCCTCACATCAATATCAATTTTATGGAAGAAGACAGTGATACTATAATAAGCCAAATCCATAACAATAACATTGACGTTGGAATATTATATGATTCTCCAAAACTTGATGCAGTAGCGAATACGTTCAATTTAGGGCAGGATGAATTTGTTGCAGTCCTTCCAAGTGATCATTTTTTATGTAGTGAAAAGAAAATTAGTATAACCGATTTAAAGGATGAGCCATTTATTTTATTAAATGCAGGTTCTGACCTTTTTTACGCGGTAATTGATCTTTGCCAAGAAAATGGATTTACGCCGCAGATTCGTTTCCAAAATACAAGGACGGCTACAATTGTCCACATGATAGAAGAAACCAAATGTGTTTCTATATTAATTAAGAAGATTGTTGAGCCTATGTTGAATGATAACTTAAAAATGATACCGCTTTCAGAAACAAAAAAATTAAAGTTGGTATTAGCAGTGCCTAAGGGGAGAGCACTAAAACCATCGTCAATAATTTTTAAAAATTATATATTGGGTAAATAGTTCTGAGATTTTTTATCAGTAGTAACAATGAATAATTATTGTAAAAAACATGGTGAAAATGTAAATTAAAAGTTCAATAATTAAATGGAATTATAAGTCAAGAATATTACTTTTTGGAATAATTATTATAAAAATGTTAGTCGATAAGAGGGAGATGTAATTTTTCTAATGCGGTAAATAAAATGTAATTATAATTGCTTAAAGTACGTAAAAATAAGGATTTATATTAAAATTTCATATCAATATTTATTAAAGTTGAGATAGTATTTTTTACCGTTTCAACTTTTTTTATTAAAGTTAATAGGTTGTAAATGGATCGAAAATAAATGTATTATTCTTTTTTGGAATATTGATATGAAAAGTTTGAATTGAACAAAGTTTAAATTGGAGTATAATTCAAAATCGATGAAGGAAGTAATTCCGAATGACTTCCTCCAAATTAATTTAAAAGGAGTGGGTATCTATGAATCAAATATTAGAAATGGCAAAAGAATTAGAAGATGAATTAGTCGAAAACAGAAGACATATTCACACTAATCCTGAAATAGGACTTGAATTAGAAAAAACAACAGAATATGTTGTGAATAAATTAAAAGAAATGGGAATAGAACCAGAATATATTACGAATTCTGGTGTCATTGCCAAACTTGGTAAAGGTGGAAAAACAATTCTTCTTAGAGCGGATATGGATGCTCTTCCAATGGATGAAAATGCAGACCTTTCCTTTAAATCTTGCAACCATAATGCGCATTTGTGTGGCCACGATATACACACTGCTAATTTATTAGGTGCTGCAAAAATTTTAAAAGAAAAAGAATCGGAGCTGAAAGGAACCGTTATATTGATGTTCCAACCTGGTGAAGAAGTTGGACAGGGTGCGAAGTCAATGATTGACGCTGGACTATTTAAAAAGAATAAAGTTGATGCAGCATTGGCACTTCATGTAAACCCAGAAATAGAACCAGGAAAATTAGAATATAAAAAAGGAGTTGCTTCCGCATCTATGGATGCTTTCCTTGTGAAAGTACAAGGAAGAGGAGCACACAGCTCAACACCTCATCTAGGTATTGATCCATTAATGATTGTTAATACAATTTATACAATGCTAAACAGTTTAGTTGGTAAAGAGGCAGATCCATTCCAGACAGCAGTATTAACCATTGGTAAAATGGGTGGTGGTACAGCGGCTAACATTATTCCAGATACAGCAGTATTAGAGGGTGGATTAAGATGCTTTGATAAAGAAACAAGAAATCATCTTTCAAAGAGAGTATATGAAATCATTGATGAAGTGACAAAAACTATGAGGGGAAGCTATACAGTACAGAAATTCTATACACCTTCTGTAATAAATGATGCGAAATTATGTGATGCATTGCATCCTTATATATCTCGCCGGATATTATGCGAAGCTGTTAGGCTTG
>CAJJLI010000304.1 GCA_905192625.1 uncultured Clostridium sp.
GTCGAAATTGTCCTCCATGTGCGTGACCGGAAAAAACCAAATCCATTCCACTACTGGTATATAGATCAAACAATTCTGGTCGATGGGAAAGTAATATGTTTAGTTTTTCATTCTCTTCAATCAGTGAATCTAACAAATTTTTCAATGGTTCTGATCCATCATTAACATAAGCGTTTAAATTTAAAAACGAAGTGTCAGTTATCCCGATGATTTCAATAGATTCATCGTCTTTCACGATGGTAACTTTTTGATTCTCTAAAACTGTAACACCAATTTCCTCTAGCTTCGCTTTTAAAGTTAAATACGTCCCAGACCAAGCTTCATGATTTCCAGAAACATAATAAATAGGTGCAATCTCAATTGCTCCTTTTACTAAATCCAAAGCAATATCAATATTTGTTTTTTTTGAATCAATAAGATCTCCAGTAATTACAATGATATCCGGATGAATACTCTCTATTTTTTTTATTATATTTTTTTGTCCCTTACCAAACTCTTTATTATGAACATCCGAAAGTTGCAAAATTTTATATCCATGAAAAGAAACTGGCACTTTATCATTTTGGAAATTGATCTTGGTAATGGTGATTGAATTATTCTGCCATTTTAGAAAAAAACAGAATAAAGCACTTAGAAACAGTAGGGCTATGATTACCTTTTTCCTTTTCACTATGTTTCTCATCTCTTCCCCCTTTAAGACAATTACTATTTATTATCCCGTGAATGATCAAGTATCTTAAATAGAAATTTCTTAAAATACAAGACTGCACCCCTTTATATAACAGTTGGTGGACTTAAATGAAACACGCCGTCTAAAGACTCATTTTGTATACCGTACCAAATTCTCGTAGCAAACTCAGTACTAATTCCATCTAAGTGTGGCTGTGTGCTCTCTATATTTAATTTGTGATACACTAAGTTGAGTATACCTATAAGCTTTTTCTTGATTTGTTCCAAATCATCTTCTTTAAAATAAAGTTCAATTTCCTTACAATCACTTATCGTAAGCTTTAGTTCATGTACCGGATGATCTGCAATAACACAACCTACTACAGTCAATAGTACAATGTAACAAATGTTATCTAAATATAAAAACTGATAATCCAATTGAGCACTTTGAAGTAATCTTATCACATGCTGTCTGTCAAAACAATCAAGAATCTTCTTTTCAATTTCAATCTCAGTTAAATACTCAAGAACTAAGTCTATCCCACATAAGTTTGGGATACTTCTCATAATTGGGTAATCTAATGTAAGCAAATGATCTTGTGGCTTAAATTTTGCATCATACCAAATAAAAAATTCTGGCATTCCTTTTATAATCGTGTCTTTATAATGTCTACAGCCATAATCCTCAAAACTCTCAATCAGCCTTTCATATATTTCCTTTGCTCTTAGTACCTTATCAAGTACAATTTCATATCCCTTTTGATAAGCATCAACTGCAATAAGTTTATTCTCAAGAGTAAGAATCGGATTTGCATACCGTTCATAAATCTCTTGGATACAATAAATAACCGCTTCCATGATCATATGCACAGTATCATAGGATACCGAAGTACTATCCTTCGAGGTATATTTCTCTACAAGTTTTGAAACTACAGGCAACAAATCTTCGATTTCATATTCCATTTTATCTCCCTCCTACAAATCTACCTACCAAAACAATTCTTTTAATACATCAAGATACGTCTCCTTATCCCACCTTGGTACTTCATCAAATTGTCCATATTCTCCATATCCTCCGGTTTTTTTATAACCCTCATATCCTGCACGTATTGCCTTAGTAAAAATCTCCAAACACGTACCTTCTAGATAATCCACATCACCTGAACAAACATCTTCAAACTGCTCTTTCATAAAGGATAATAGTTCATCATCGGTTAAATTATCTTCGGATTCATTTTTAAATTCATAAAATATTTCTTGTAACCGCTCCAACATTTCAAGATAATTATCTTGATTTATATAAGTAGAATCACAGAATGTATAAACTAACTTGTCAAGAATACTCGTACCTAATTCAACTCTTTGATATTTTTTAAGACTTTCATCTCTACACTCAATAAGCTCTGTTGCATCTTCTTGGCTTAAGCTCAAGCCATAATTTTGTGTTTTATCATTGCTCTGAATCAAAGTAGCTATTTCTTTTTGACGTTTCTGTAACTGTAATAATTCAAACATTTTATCTTTCATAGAACCACTCCTTTATAATGTAGTAGCTCATTATACTTCCGCGATCTTCTATTTACAAGACTTGTAAAATTGGTGAATTTCTGCTATAATGAATATAGAAAGTAAGACATGGAACCTTATGTTTTAAGGTTAATATGATATATTAAATTCATAGAATGTTAAGATGATTTTTAAGACGCTTTTAAATCTCAGAATAACACTAGTTTGATTTAGTAATATAAATAATAATTTTTTCTAATTACCACTGGATTCCACGCTTTAAAAAAGCACTCTATTTACATACAACTTTACTATATATACGAAACACATTCATGGAGTAATCGCCCACAAAGTGGTTAAACTCCCATTTGCAAATTAACTGCCCGCAGGACCGGCTAATTCGGGGGCAGTTTTTTTTTTTTCGTATCTCTATTATTAAATAGGTAAGCAGCGCAATGCTCAACAGTACAAAGGTAAACAAATTACCATTGTGAATTCTTTACATAACGCTATACTTTACTTATTAAATAAATCATAGTAAAATGCATACTGCTGCAAAGGTCCAGCATAACCTTTATATTTCTCAAATGGAAACCCATCTGGATAATAATTTCCCAAAACATTCTGTATATGAGTGTCAACTGGAAATGCGTCCATATGATGCAATGCATACAAGCATATGCATTCGGATACTTTAATTCCTACACCATACAATTTCATCAGTTCTTTTTTTGCATCTTCATAGTTTAATTGTGCTAATCGTTCTAGATAAGTAACATCATTTGCAATAGCCGCTGCAGTTTTTAAGATATATTTACTTCGATATCCTAAATTACAATCCCTTAACTCCTCCTCAGAAACGCTCATTAAGGCTTCTGGCGTTGGAAATGTATAAAATTCTTGGTTCCTGAAATTAACTTTTTTCTCTCCATATCTTTCGCATAATATGTTGATGCTCTTTTTAATTCTTGGAATATTGTTCTGCTGCGATATGATAAAGGAAACTAAAGTCTCCCATACGTCTTGTTTTAAAATACGTATTCCGTATCCATATTCCATCGCATCTTTCATATAAGAATCATCTTTGATTAAGCTTTCTATCGAATCATAATCATCGTTTAATCCCAAATACTCTTGCCATAAATTATTAAATTCTTCTTCTGTACAAGTAAGAATTAACTCGTCCTCTCTTTGGCTAATTTCTATATAAGAATCAAATGCTATCACTGCATATATTCCTGTTTCTATCTCACTCATGCGGAAACATTGACCAGAATTGCAGATTTTTTTTATATCAAAATTATTAACTTTTATTTTGTACATTGTTTCCTTCCCTTTCAACATTCCTATTTACATTTAACTTATTAGGATACATACAAAGTTATATGTCATTTCATTTATGATACTGTAATTTAGATTTAAAAACAATGTAAATATATGTCGATTTTTAAGTATTTGTTCTCTTTATATTATGATTGAACCCCTTTTTTATTCAGCCATCCTTTTGTATTAATGGGTTAATATAAGACACTTTCACGCTCATTTTACATCCTGGAAAGTCCATTTTCCAAAGGAATACCATCATATTATAAACAAAACGTGTCATACTAAAATTGAATCAGAAAGGAGAGATAATTATGTCAGATCCAAGAAATCACAAAGCTGTTCCTACGAAATCATCCAAATCAATTTATAGCAATGAATATGGTAACGTTCCGTTAGAAGATAACTATGATGATGGGGATATTCCAGAAATTGACCTCCCAATGAATTCGGAATACCAAATGCGTAATAAAGCTATCAAAGACTTATTCCGCTAAAAAAAGTGCTGTTGCAATGTTATTAATTTTGCAACAGCACTCATTTTATCCACAAGTACTTTTATATTTTATTGATTCATATCATTATTTGACTGAATAAATTTTGATAATCGTATAGATTCAATATGATAAGAAATAG
>CAJJLI010000305.1 GCA_905192625.1 uncultured Clostridium sp.
CAACTTAAAGTCAGATGTTTGGCATCGGTCAGTGGTTTGAAGCTAATACGTATCATCGCAACTAAAATTGCATTTACCATCTTACCTTTTGCACTGCCAGGATGTATGCTTCTACCTTTGATTTTTACCTTGGCATTGGCTGCATTAAAGTTTTCGTACTCAATTTCACCAAGAGTAGAACCATCCACAGTATAAGCAAAATCAGCACCAAATCCTTTTACATCAAAAAAGTCTACTCCTCGTCCAACTTCTTCATCTGGCGTAAATCCGATTTGAATTTCACCGTGAGGGATGTCCTTATGTGTAAGTAAATACTCTGCCATGGTCATAATTTCAGCAACGCCTGCTTTATCATCCGCACCAAGTAATGTTGTTCCGTCTGTTACAACTAAATCTTCACCCACACGGTCCTTAAGTCTTGAAAATTGATTTGGCGATAATACAATTCCTAGTTCTTCGTTTAATACAATGTCTTTACCATCATAGTTTTTTACAACTCGTGGTTTTACATCCGTGCCTGTCATCGCCGGAGCAGTATCCATATGGGAAATAAATCCGATGGATGGAACTTTTTCATCAATGGTCGCTGGAATTGTAGCATATACATAGCAATTATCTGAAAGTCTTACATTGCTTGCACCCATCTCCTTTAATTCTTTTACTAATACTTCTGCAAGATTCCTTTGCTTACTTGTACTTGGAACCATCTCCTGATCATCTTTTGACTGCGTATCTATTTTTACATAATTTAAAAATCTCTCTAAAACTGTCATATTGTTTCCTCCTTTTCTACGCAACTATCTGCGTAACTAAATCTTTCTTTGACATATAAATCTACTTTCACTATTATATATCAATTTTAGATAATTATAACAAAGGGCACTTGCTAATTGCAAGTACCCTTCATTATTATTTGTGACACCCAATAATTGGTTAATAAGCATTTAAAATAATAAATCACTTCAATACTCAGATATGAACCCAAATGTTATCATTCTCTGAATCTCTAATTCATATACGTACTTAATTCTTAGGACGAACTATAGGAAATAAGATACGCCTGATTCAAAAATAAATTGATTTTGATTTCCATTGATATTGATTGCTACACCATTACCACGACGCTCGGAATGTGCCATCTTACCAAGCACTCTACCATCTGGTGAAGTGATCCCTTCAATTGCCATATAAGAACCGTTCGGATTAAAGTTTTCATCCATCGTAGGATTTCCATTAAGATCAACATATTGCGTAGCAATCTGACCATTCTTGATAAGTTTTTGCATCCACGCCTCACTTGCTACGAAACGTCCCTCACCATGTGATGCAGGAATTGCATAAACATCACCAAGACCCGCTTTCATAAGCCAAGGCGAATTATTGGAAACTACTTTTGTATAAACTGCTTTTGATATATGACGTCCAATTGCATTCATAGTTAGTGTTGGTGAGTCCTCATTTTGAGGAACGATTTCACCGTATGGAACAAGCCCAAGTTTTATCAATGCTTGAAAACCATTGCATATTCCAAGAACCAATCCGTCTTTTTGTTTTAATAAGTCGTTTACGGCATCACAAATCCTTACATTGCGAAATGCAGTTGCAATAAATTTTCCGGAACCATCTGGTTCATCTCCAGCGGAAAATCCACCTGGGAACATTAATATCTGAGCTTCTTTGATTGCCTTTTCAAAAGCAAGTACTGATTCTTTTATATTATTTTCATCTAGGTTTTTAAATACTACTGTATTTACATGCGCCCCTGCGTTTTCAAATGCCTTTAATGTATCATATTCACAGTTCGTACCAGGGAATACTGGTATGAATACATTAGGTTTTGCCACTTTATTTTTAGCAACAAAAACTTTTTTTGCATCATAGATCTGTTCTTGTATCATGCTATTTGACGTTGCATTGCTAGACTTTGAATGTGTAGGGAAAACTTTTTCTAATGTATCATTCCAAGCCATTAACGCCTCTTTCATTGAAATACGTGTATCCTGATATATAAATTCCGGCTCCTGAATCACCTCACCTACAAGGCTACATAAGCCATCCAAAAGATTCAACTCGTTTAATTTGTCACTTGCAATTTCTACTAAAATATTACCATAGGAAGGTTTAAATAGATCTGCCTTTGTAAGGGAAGATACTAATTTTACACCCATCTGATTACCAAAGGACATTTTACTTACTGCCTCAGCGATACCTTTCGCTCCTAGGGCATACGCAGAAACGATGACGCCTTCATTCATAAGTTTTATAATTCTATCGTATTGTTTCATCAATTCTTCGTACTCTGGTAAATCATATGCATCTTTTTTAATTTCAAATACGACTAACGAATTACCGATTTGTTTTAATTCTGGAGTTACCACATCCTGAATCTTTCCAACATTTACTGCAAATGATACTAAAGTTGGTGGTACATCAATTTCATGGAAGGTTCCTGACATACTATCTTTCCCACCAATTGATGCAAGACCAAGTTTTATCTGAGCATCATATGCCCCTAATAATGCTGCTAGTGGTTCTCCCCAACGTTTTGCATCATTGCCTAATCTTTTAAAATACTCCTGGAACGTAAAACGAATATTTTTATAGTTTCCGCCTGCAGCAACGATTTTAGCAACGGATGAAATTACTGCGTAAACAGAGCCATGGAACGGACTCCAGCTGGATAGATAAGGATCAAACCCATAGCTCATCATAGTCACTGTGTCACAATTCCCACGTAGTACTGGTAGTTTCGCTATCATGGTTTGTGTTGGTGTCAATTGATATTTTCCACCATACGGCATAGTAACCGTGGAGGCTCCAATGGAACTATCAAACATTTCTACCAAACCTTTTTTCGAGCAGATATTTAGATCTGCTAACATCGCTAACCATTGTTCTTTGATATTATCGCTATCCATGGTTGCATCCATAGTTTCAATTCCGATTTTTTTAGAATCCTTTTTCGTACATTGCGCGAAATAAGAAGCTCCAAGATTAAAATAATTCTTTTCTTTCTTTGGCATTGCAACAAGGGCATTTGTCTTTTGGTGTGCTCCATTGGTATCTAAAAATTCTCTAGAAATATCAACAATTACTTGCCCTCTCCAATGCATGACTAGCCTTGGTTCTGCTGTGACTTCTGCAACCGCTACTGCCTCTAAATTTTCTTCACCTGCGTAGGCAAGCATCGCTTCCACATCAGATTTATCTACGACAACTGCCATTCTTTCCTGTGATTCTGAAATCGCTAATTCTGTACCATCAAGACCTGCATATTTTTTAGGTACCAAATCAAGATTGATGCGTAAGCCATCTGCAAGTTCACCAATTGCAACGGACACGCCACCTGCACCAAAATCATTGCATTTTTTTATTAACTTACTAACTTCTTCTCTACGAAATAGTCGTTGTAACTTACGTTCTGTTGGAGCATTTCCTTTTTGTACTTCTGCTCCACAAGTATGAATGGATTCTGTTGTATGAACTTTCGAAGAACCTGTAGCTCCACCACAACCATCTCTTCCAGTTCTTCCACCCATTAATATAATAATATCTCCTGGATCTGAATTTTCACGTATTACATTTTTACGCGGAGCTGCACCCATAACCGCTCCAATTTCCATACGCTTAGCCACATAGTCTGGATGATAAATTTCGTCCACAAGTCCCGTAGCAAGTCCAATTTGATTTCCATAAGAGCTATATCCTTTTGCAGCTCCAGTAACAATCTTTCGTTGCGCTAACTTTCCATCCATCGTATCTTTCATGGATGCCGTAGGATCTGCGGCACCGGTTACACGCATTGCCTGATATACATATCCTCTACCTGATAGGGGATCACGTATCGCCCCACCAAGACAAGTAGCCGCTCCACCAAAAGGTTCAATCTCCGTTGGATGGTTGTGTGTTTCATTTTTAAAAAATACAAGCCACTCTTCTGTTTTACCGTCAATTTCAACTGGTACAATAATCGAGCAAGCGTTTATTTCATCGGAAACTTCCATATCCTCAAGTTTTCCTTCTGCCTTCAAACGTTTCATAGCAAGAAGTGCAATGTCCATTAAAGATATGTATTTATCCTCTCTTCCGTGATATAACGTTTCACGGGTTTTTATATAGTCAAGATATGCAGC
>CAJJLI010000306.1 GCA_905192625.1 uncultured Clostridium sp.
ACCATAGTAATCAATATCTTCTCCCTGCTCTTTATTGATAAGATTTTGAATTTTATGAATATTCCTCCGGAAGTATATAACGATTCCAAGATTTATTTGCAAATTATCTTTTATGGAATATGCTTTACGTACATATATAATTATTTTAGTGCTGTAATGAGAAGTATGGGCAACTCAATCATCCCACTGGTTTTTTTAATTATTTCCGCAATTATTAATATCGTGTTGGATATTATTTTTGTTGTACCCCTTTCTATGGGGATTGCAGGTGCAGCTTATGCAACAATTATTGCTCAGGGTTTTTCTGCATTCGGAATTGCTATATTTTGTATCCTTTACGTCCCACAAATTCGTTTACAACCGAAACACCTTTATTTTAATAAAGAAGTCGTAACAATGGTGTTGAATTATTCTACACTTTCAAGTATCCAATACTCAATAATGAACTTTGGAATATTACTGATACAAGGTCTTGTAAATAGTTTTGGAGTACTCGCCATGGCAGCATTTGCCGCAGTTGTAAAAATAGAAAGTTTTGCATATATGCCAGTTCAAGATTTTGGTAATGCATTCTCAACCTTTATTGCTCAAAACTTAGGTGCAAAGAAAAAAGAACGCATCGGTTCTGGAATACGTTCTGCTGTTACCATTATTACGATTTATTGTATAATTATTTCCGTTTTAATTCTCATTTTTGCCAAACCTTTGATGTATATCTTTATTAAAAAAGAAGAAGTAGAAATTGTTAAAATCGGTGTTTTATACCTTTATATTGTTGCAGGATTTTATTGCTTTATTGGTTATCTATTTATGTTCTACGGTTTGTTTCGTGGACTTGGAAAACCGGGTATTTCTATCTTACTTACTATAATCAGTCTTGGTACTAGAGTTGCCTTAGCTTATATCCTCTCTTCCATTCCTTTCTTTGGAATTACAGGCATCTGGTGGTCAATACCTATTGGATGGATTTTGGCTGATTTCATAGGTTTTTGTCTTATGAGGTATAATATGAAATATTTTTTAAATCACGATAAAAATCTAAGCCTCCAACAGAATATTTAATTATCAAGATACCTTAAACTAAGCCATACAATGTATATCTTCTCCCAAATAAGGCTATAGCTGTTGATTATAAATGACACCTACTTGCTTTTATTTGGGAGCTACTATTTTCTTTCAAAATAACTTTACGCATAAGTTATTTTGAACATTGTTACAAAAATCTTAGAAAAAGTTGTTATAATAATATATAGTGTAAATAACGAGTTAGAATTTGTAGTAGCATTGGTTTGCGATAAACAACTACGCTGATTGAAAATTACTATCTTGTCTGTATTATGTAATCTTTTCTGTATTATATAATCTGTTCTGTATTATATAATCTTTGCTACTTTATATGCGATTCACAATATAAGTTTTATCGTATATCGTACTCATATACAAACTACGGAGGAATGACATGAATATAAAATTACTTGAAGTTTTTTTAGCTGTTATTGATCAAGGTACAATGTCTGCAGCGGCCAACAAACTATTCACCTCACAGCCTAATATTTCACTTATGATTAAGGAACTTGAAACTTACTACAACATAAGCTTGTTCCATCGTTCCTCAAGAAAGCTTTACCTAACTCCGGAAGGGGCTAAACTAGAAAAATACGCAAGAAAAGTGCTTGCAGACTTTATGGAAATGAACGAGGCTATGTTTAGCGAGAATAAAACCATTCGCATTGGAAGTAGCGTAACTTTCGGCCAATACTTGCTCCATGTATATCTCAATGATATTAAAGCAGCTATGGAAAACGTTGATTTTGAAGTGCATGTAAACAATACAGAAGAAATTGAAACTCTAATCATTAACAATCAAATTGATATTGCCTTTGTTGAAGGTGAAATCCACTCGAAAAATATATCACAGATTGAAATATTAGAAGATGAATTAATCGCAATCTTAAGTCCGAACTATCCACTTGAGTTCGAAATCAAAACATTATCTGATTTAGAATTTATACCTTGGGTACTACGAGAAGAAGGAAGTCATCATAGAAATCAATTTGAAAGTGAAATAATTGAGAAAAATATTCATCCAAGAATCGTATTTCGAGCAACGAACATCGAAACCATCATACAAGCAGTACAAAACAATTACGGCTTTGCAATTGTTTCAAAAATTGCTGCTTCGAAAGCATTAAAAAAGCAAAGCTTAATTAAATTAAACTTTGCTGATTATCGTTGCCCACGGTCAATACGATTTATATATAATAAAAGTAATGCAAAAAATCCGATGATTGCACAAATATTAGAAAGCATTAATAAGAAGCTGTAGAATGGTACCAACCACTCCTGTTCCTAAGATTATACCTACTGCATTTACTTTAAATTTCCTTAATATAATAAAGCCACCAATAAATAATCCAAACTCTAACCAACGAAATTGACTTAACACAATATTTTGAATGTCTGAATTAAATAAACCAAGTACTAAAATGGAAGCACCAGCACTTGCAATTAATGCAACAACGGCTGGTCTAAGAGCTCCTAACACCGTTTGAACACCTGAAAAATTCTTGTATTTATAATAAAAGTACGCAAGCAATAAACATATGATAAATGATGGTAAAATACAACCAAGGGTACACACCAAGGCTCCTAAGGTGCCAAATACTCTTTGACCAACAAACGTGGCTGAATTGATTGAAATAGGACCTGGGGTCATCTCAGCAATTGTTATCAAATCAGTAAATTCAGCCATTGTTAGTAAGTTATGATTGGTTACCACTTGCTCCTGGATTAATGGAATAGCGGCATATCCTCCACCAACACTTAATAAACCCACTTGTAAAAAACTAACGAATAGAGTCCATAGAAGTACCATTCTTTTTCTCCTTTCTACAGTTTAAATAAACTGTAATTAATCCAATTGCCAGGCAGGTAAAAATAATATACAATGCGCCAACGTTAAATAGATACGTTGCAATAAATGCGACTACCATAACAATGATATAAAGAAGATTTTTAGTTTTTACTACATTTTTACCTAAATTAAGTACAACGTCTAATATTACAGCAGCAACACCTGCTCGCATTACTTGCAATGCAATTGAAATCACTTCATTATTTTTAAACTGATTATAGAAAACAGAAATCAATGAAATGATTATAAATGGTGGTAAAATAGTACCAAGCAAAGCAACGATACTTCCTAGAATACCACACATTCGATATCCTAAAATCACACTTGCATTGACAGGGATAGGACCTGGACTTGACTGTGCAATGGCAGTGATATCTAACATCTCATCTTCTTCCAACCATTTTAATTCTTCAACAAATTTCTTTTTATAGAGTGAAACTATTACAAAACCACCACCGAAAGTAAATGCACTCAGCGTAAATGTGGAACTGAAAAGTTTCCATAGCTTATGTTTGTTCATGTTTATCTCTCCTTTACGTCAACTAGATTAACATGATTTAATCAATAAGTAAAATATATATATGTTATACTATCTATAATGAATCTTTATACATTTAATCACATTGAGTCATAATTCGAATGATTTCTTCATCCGTTTCACTCATGCCTTTTGCTGCGAGTCGGTAAATATTTTGAATGGTTTTTTCTACTCCTCTCGATACGATACCATCTTCTGCATAAAACTGTTGTCCTTCTTTGTACATGATATATCCTAAAATACCTGCATCCACGGAGACAGCTATCTTACCGGCGCAGGAGGCTTTTGCCCCATCGCATATAATCCCCGAAACAATTGCTAATGCATTTACCAAAGCATGTGATATAACCTCTGTCCTATCCCCCATTAAATAAGCAATACCGCAACCCGCTGCACACCCAGCACTCACTGCCCCACAAAACGCAGAGAGAGATCCAATTCCATATTTCATATGTATAGCAATCAGATTTGAAACAACCAATGCACGATACATGTCCTCCTTGGTTGCATCGAGTTCTTTTGCGTACTCTATAATCGGAACAGATACAGTAATTCCTTGATTTCCACTTCCTGAATTTATCACTACTGGCAATTCACAGCCACTCATTCTAGCATCAGAACCCGCTGCTGCCATCGCTTTCGCTCTCGTTTTAATATCATTACCATGTGTCTTT
>CAJJLI010000307.1 GCA_905192625.1 uncultured Clostridium sp.
AGAAGATTCCTGTTTTACGACCAGTTCCAATAAATGTTCCGATTGTATCAAATGTATCGGATAAACTAAATGCAAAGATTGTCATTATAACAATAGGAAGTTTACTAGGATCGCTAAACAAGCTGACCATACCAGGATTTCCAAATGCTGCACCAAATGTAGTAGGCAACTGTTTAAAGGCTTCTACAAAACTCATTGTATCATCCATTTTAGTAACACCAAATGGAATTCCAATAAGTGCTGTAACTACGATACTAATAAACACTGCACCCTTTACATTACAGATCAATAAAACAACCGCTAATATGATACCGATCACAGTTAAAATAACCGCTGGATTATTAAAAACTGCAATGGATGGCACTCCTGCTTCAAAATTAACTAAACCAGAGTTAACGATACCAATGTATGCAACAAAGATACCAATACCTCCGCCGATCGCATTTTGTAAACTTTCTGGGATAGCTTTGATAATTAATTTACGTAATTTTGTTACCGTAATAAAAATATTTACTAAACCACAGATAAATACCATAGCCAATGCTTCTTGCCATGTAAAATTAAGCCCTTTTACTACTGTAAATACAAAGAAAGCATTTAGTCCCATACCAGGTGCTTGTGCATATGGTACATTGGCAACTAAGCCCATAATCAACGTCCCTATAATTGATGCAATAATTGTTGCTAAAAATACTGCACCCCATGGCATACCTGACTCTGCCAATGTATTAGGATTTACAATAATAATGTAAGCCATCGCAAAAAAAGTTGTTAAACCAGCAACAACTTCGGTACGTACATTAGTACCGTTTTCTTTTAATTTGAAAAACTTTTCCATGCAACTCCTCCTATAAAACGTATGTAATCTACTTTATTCTTTAGATTCTCTGTAAGAATTAACTTACAGTAAGTCCATAACAATTTTAGCAATACAGGAAACTAAAGTCAATGAATACCACCTTCAAAAATTAGATTTTATTTATAATTATTTCTAATGAATTTAATAAGTGCTTTATTCCAATAATACAATCTTCGTGTACTTTTGAAAATAAAGAAAGATGAGGATTTATAAAATCACTCATCTTCTCTAGTTTAAACATTTATTTTATTTTTAATCAAACTGTTCAATAATACACTTATAATAATGATTTTACCAAAAAGAGAGCTGCTCCCAAGAGCCACTATAACTTTTAGCTATCCATGTCTTCTTCTGAAAAAACATCTGCAATCGCTGCACCTGGCGCAACCATTGGCCAAACCTTATCATCTGGATCGATAACACATTCAATTACTACAGGCTCATTAAGGGCAATTGCTTCTCTTAATACAGGCTCTACTTCTTCTTTTTTCGTAATTTTAAACGCTTTTGCTCCCATCGCTTCCGATAGTTTCACAAAGTCAACTTTATCATTTAGAATTGTTTGAGAATAACGTTTCCCGTAGAATAAATTTTGCCATTGACGAACCATTCCTAATACATGGTTGTTAAATACCACCTGAATGATTGGAATATCATAACGAGTTGCAGTTGCAATTTCGTTCATATTCATACGGAAACATCCATCTCCTGCAATATTAATTACTGTTTTATCTGGCATACCAACTTTTGCTCCAATACATGCACCAAGTCCAAATCCCATAGTTCCTAGTCCACCAGAAGATAAAAAAGTTCTTGGCTTTTTGTATTTAAAGAACTGTGCCGCCCACATTTGATGCTGACCAACTTCTGTTGTGATAATCGCATTCTCTCCAACAATTTCATCAATCTTCTCAATGATATATGGTCCAGTTAATGTATCATCATGATATCCTAATGGAAAAAGTCTTTTGCTCTCATATACTTGATTCATCCATGTTTCATGAGATTGCTGCTCCAAACGCTCGTTTAAAATATGTAAAATCCTTTTCACATCACCAATCACTTTTTTTGAAACAATAACATTTTTATTGATTTCAACAGGATCGATATCAATTTGTAAAATTTTCGCTTTACTTGCAAACTTTTTCGCATTTCCAGTAACACGATCATTAAACCTTGATCCTACCGTGATTAGAAGGTCACATTTCGTTACACTGTAATTCGAAGTTTTCGTACCATGCATACCAAGCATACCTGTGTAACGTTCATGTTCACCATTGAACGCACCTTTTCCCATTAAAGTATCCGTAACAGGTGCATCGATTTTATCTGCAAATATACGTAATTCTTCACTAGCATCTGAAATTATTGCTCCTCCACCAACAAAAATCATTGGTTTCTTTGATTCACGAATCATAGCAAGGGCATTCTCAATCTCTTCTTCGCTAATTGTTGCTTTACTATTATCAATCTCTTCCACCAAAACAGGTGTATATTCGTATTTCGCAGCTGTTACATCTTTTGTTATGTCAATCAAAACTGGACCTGGCCTTCCAGATTTGGCTATGCGAAATGCTTTTCGAATGGTATCTGCCAATTTTTCTATGTCTTTTATAATAAAGTTATGTTTTGTTATTGGCATTGTAATACCTGCAATATCAACTTCTTGGAAACTATCTTTTCCGAGAAGTGGTACTGGAACATTCCCCGTAATTGCAATTAACGGTACAGAATCCATATAAGCCGTTGCAATACCAGTAACTAAATTCGTGGCACCAGGTCCTGAAGTAGCAAGACAAACTCCAACTTTTCCAGTTGCCCTCGCATATCCGTCTGCTGCATGTGCAGCCCCTTGTTCATGAGAAGTTAAAATATGTCTAATTTCATCCTGATGTCTATAAAGCTCATCATATATGTTTAGCACCTGACCACCAGGATAGCCAAAGATGGTATCAACGCCTTGTTCTTTTAAACATTCAACTAAGATTTGGGAACCAGTTAATAACATATTACACCTCTTTCATAATTTATACTCTAACCTGTTTCGTTAGCACATTCGTATTTGTTTTATAACAAATCAACAGACTACATTGCTTTGTTGCATTTATTTTATTTCTAGAATAGCGCCACGGTTACCAGAAGTTACCATAGATGCATAACGTGCAAGATAACCAGTTGTAATCTTAGGCTGTCTTGGTTTCCAGTTTGCTCTTCTTCGTTCTAATTCTTCCTCTGAAACTACAAAATTAATTGTATTTTCTGGAATATTAATTTTTATAATATCCCCTTCTTCTACAAGCGCAATATTTCCACCAACTGCGGCTTCTGGAGATACGTGACCGATGGATGCTCCTCTGGAAGCTCCTGAGAATCTACCATCCGTAATGAGTGCTACTGATGAGCCAAGTCCCATTCCAGCAATGGCTGAAGTTGGATTTAACATCTCTCTCATGCCAGGACCGCCTTTTGGACCTTCATAACGTATCACAACAACATCACCTGCAACGATTTTACCATCTTTAATTGCTTTGATTGCATCCTCTTCACAGTCAAATACTCTTGCAGGGCCTTCATGTACCATCATCTCAGGTACTACTGCAGAACGTTTTACTACGCATGAATCAGGTGCTAAATTTCCTTTTAGTACTGCGATACCACCTGTTTCACTATAAGGATTTTCAATAGGTCGTATAACTTCAGGATTTTTATTGTAGCATCCCTTGATGTTTTCTGCGATTGTTTTTCCTGTCGCTGTGATTAAATCTGTGTACAATAAACCTTTTTTATCAAGCTCGTTTAAAACTGCATAAACTCCACCTGCTTCATTTAAATCTTCCATATACGTTGGCCCCGCTGGTGCAAGGTGACAAAGATTTGGTGTTTTTGCACTTATTTCATTTGCAATATCTACATTTAGTTCAACGCCAGCTTCATGTGCAATGGCTGGTAGATGCAACATACTATTTGTTGAACATCCAAGCGCCATATCAACCGTCAATGCGTTTAAAAATGCTTTTTCAGTCATAATATCTCTTGGACGTATGTCTCTTTTTAGTAGTTCCATAACTTGCATACCTGCATGTTTTGCAAGCTTAATTCGTTCGGAATAAACTGCTGGTATTGTTCCATTCCCTTTTAGTCCCATCCCTAATGCTTCTGTTAAACAGTTCATGCTGTTTGCAGTATACATTCCGGAGCAAGAACCACAGGTTGGGCATGCTTTATTT
>CAJJLI010000308.1 GCA_905192625.1 uncultured Clostridium sp.
ATTGGCTTTGAGTTTACATGATTAACTTTATCCAGCGTATTATTGAAATTTGTACTCATGAATGCTTTAGTGTAGCAGCCAATGCATGTTAGAAAAATTAAATTAGACATCTAAGATAAATATCGGATACCAGGAATCCTTCGATTACTAGTATCCAGAATTTCTTGTTAGTTCATAAATTCAGAATATACTCTGCTTGCAACTTCATTATAGTTTGCAGGGATTACATAACGATACTGATCCACGAATAGATAATAACAAGGTTCATCGGTTACATATTGATACATTGCATTCTCAAATAATGTAGCTACATCGTCTGTAAGTTCGGTAATCTGGCATTGTTGAGCGATAGAACGATAATCTTCTTTACTTGTATAATAACTTGATCTGTATTCCGATTCATTCTCTGGTGCAACTAAAAATACATTTCTAGTGGATAGAAGTGATTTATAATCGTTCTCATTCAATGTTATATAAAGATCATTGTCCTTTAAAAACTGAATTGTATTGGTGTAACTTGGATGAACACTAATCTCAGGAGCATTATCAAAGTATAGCTTCATACAAGTGGAAGTATTCGGTTTTAAATAGTCATCCAAAGGAATTTCTTTTAAATCTTTACGGAGTGCTTCCAAAAGCCCTTTATACACAGAACTTCTTGTTTTATTTAAATTAAATGATTTGGTAGAGTAAATATCACTAATATAAATATTACTTCTTTCATTAAATCGTTCAATCATTTGATCAATGTATTCGCCACTTAATTCAATTGGTGCAAGCATCAACAAATCTTCTAAGGTGGTGTCATAATATCTGGAATAGTCCATACCAAATTTTAAGTCAAATGTAAAATCGATACGAGTTGTTGTATCTACTATATAATCTGGTGATGATACAGAATCTATTTCGTTATCTTTGATACCTAGCTCATACATTTTAACATGAATCATATTATTTGCTTTTGCCCTTTGTTTCACTTGATCTAATTTCTTTAATTGAGAGTCCTGGAATTTGAGTAGATATTCAATATTCTTTGGATCCTTTAGTGTAACACTATTATATTGATATTCATCTTGATGTAAGATACCATCATAAGTTAATGTTATTGATTTCAAGTTGGATGCATTGCTTGTGCGATACGCTAAACCAAAACCATCGCTTGTTTTAAATACAAATAAAAATAACAACACTGAGGATAATATTACAACATAGCGAGTGAAAACCCGTAACATCTTGTTGAGTCCGCGGTTTGTAATTACTTCAAATATAAAGAAAACAACAGATAGGATAACAAATAAATTAAGGTATCCAATGCCTTGTTTGTATAGGAGAGAACCTATAATAAATACAATGGAGGCTAGTATTGTGTAATAAAATGCTTTTACAACAAAAGGTTGTGTTACTTCCTCAGCAAGACGCTTCGTCTGAATCTTTAAAGAAAGTAAAAATAACAGTAAAATTACCAAAAGATATGCAAGTAGCCAAGAAAGTTGCAGTATATTGGATTCTCGAGCCATATAAACGAGCCCACCAATCGGACTGGTACGTTCTAATATTTTATATATTAGTTCGTTTTCTGAAATAGAGTAAAGGCTGCCGATGATATTACTATTTAGTGTATAAAAAAACAATGGAATAATAAAGTTAAAATACACGGAAGCGGTAATTGCTTCAAATAAGCTACCGGTACATGAGATAATAAATACCGTAAGTGTATATAAAAATACCATCATAAGTAAAGCGATGAACATAAATTTAAATAGGCCTTGGTGCTCGTAAAATAACTGAATCCGTCTAAAATTATATCTGGTTTTCATTGTGCGTAATACAACCATAATGATTTGTGCAAGTAGCATTTGAACCAAATAAGGAATGACATATACCGTAAGCCCGGCAAAATAGTCACTGATAAATTGTTGCTTTCTCGTAAGTGGAAGAGCATATACCATATCAACTTTTGATTTTTGGTTCATATATTGAAATTTTTGAAGTGGAATATAAATACCACAAGCAAAAATAAGTGCATAGGCAATAAATGAGACAAATATTGTATAGCCATTTTCACTTTTTACTAAACTTAACAGTGCATAAGGAAAAGCCATAATATTTAATATCATTAATACAATAAAAAGTTTAACATCCATTGCTTTTTGTTTGAAATTAACCATGGCGTAATTAGTAGTATTAGATTTGCTTGCTATCATAACCTTGTGCCTCCATTTCGTAAACAAATATTTCATCAAGTGTCAAAGGAAGTATGGATTCCAACACCAACACAAGATTTTTGTGACTTAACAAAGATTCAATCTCCGTTGCCTTGTTGCGTACCACCATATGAATGGATGTGCCAGTACGTTTAAAATGCAATATGTTTAATTCTTTAAAATCGGTTTCTGTCATTGTTGTTTGTGTTGTGATTTCTACTTTTGACATACCATTTCTTAGTTCATCCACTTCACGCATACATAGCATATTTCCTTTGTGCATTAACATAATGGTATCGCAAATCTCGTTTAATTCAAATAAGTGATGGGAGGAGATGATTACCGTTAAATTTCGGTCTAACATAGCGTCAATTAAAATTCGCTTTACAGTCAAACGCATGGTCTGGTCAATTCCATCAAATGCCTCATCTAAAAACAGATACTTCGTCATGCAGGATAACCCAATCGCAAGAATGGCTTGACGTTTCATCCCCTTAGAAAAGCGATTCATCTTTTGATCCAGAGGCAGGGCAGTAATCTCTAATAGGCGTTGAAATAATTCTTCAGAAAAATTGCTGTAGTATGGTTTATAAATATTTTTTAACTCTGGGATTGTATAGTTATTAAATTGTACGGTCTCATCATTAATAAAAAAGATGGACTCTTTGGTTGCTACATTATCATAAACATTTTGCCCATCCACAGTAATTTCACCGGAATCTTGTTTGTAAATACCGGATAGAAGACGCAGCAATGTTGATTTACCAGCACCGTTTGAGCCTACAAGACCTAAGATATGACCGTCCTCTAATGTAAAACTCATATTATCTATGATGTTTTTCTTTCCAATTTGTTTAAAAACTTGTTTTAGTTCAATCATAAGATATCTCCTTTATTCTCTTTGTGAGATCTTCCTTGGAAAATCCCAACTTAAGCGATTCGACAACGACTTTGTCGAAATTATCAAGCGCTTTTTCAGTAACTAATTTTTTATCAATTGGTGCTATAAAATTTCCACGCCCAGTAACTGAAAAAATGATTCCGTTGCGTTCCAATTCTTGATAAGCTTTTTGTACGGTATTGGGGTTTACCCCTAACTCTTTTGCGAGAGCCCTGACGGAGGGGATTTGGTCTTCCTCTTTTAATTGGCCCTTCATAATTAATTCAATGATTTTATTATAAAGCTGTTCATAAATAGGTATTCTTGAGCTTAGATTAATTTGAAACAAGGTGTTCCTCCTTTCTTTCATTGTTATATCATAATGTATTAAGTGTATTAGTTCAAATAGTACAGCTAGATATTACCATGTATGTAAAGTTTTTGCAAGCAGTTGTTGTAAAATTATGAAAGACTATTTTGCGATTTTCCTATCAACACTTGATATATCAAGTGGCGATGCGATAGGCTATTAAGTTGGAATAAAAAAAGTGGAGTTATCATTATCCTCCACTTTAATTCTTTCCAACAGAAAGTTTTTTAGCTTGCTTTCTATGGATTAAATAAATAATTATTTTCTACTTATTATGTAAAGTTAAAATTATAAAAAATCTTGTTTTTCATTTATGTTACATGAAATAAATTTATGACTTGGTTTGGCTGTTTTTTACTGTTAAGATCAAAGCGCAAAAAACGAGTGGAGAAGCAGCATATAAATAAGTTTACATACTGTTTCTCCACTCGTTCTTTGTTATACCCGCCCAACTGAATGAAGTTTTATCTATATTACTATATATAAAAATTCCAATTGTTCTTGTCAGATTATAACTTACTTACATTCGCTGCTTGTGGTCCTTTTTCGCCTTCAACAACTTCAAATTCAACAGCTTCGCCTTCTTCAAGAACTTTGAAACCATCCATGTTTAAAGC
>CAJJLI010000309.1 GCA_905192625.1 uncultured Clostridium sp.
GGTCACGCCTGGGTATGCGCCGGTGGAGACCTTGCGTACGGCCAGCAGCACGCCTAGCTCATTAAGTTGTCAATTATTATTACATCTATTCCATTTTTATCAATACACTCCTTAATTGCTTGAACTACTTCCTCAACTTTTGAACTATGCTCATTATTGTAGATATAGAGCTTGCCATCCATCCATTGATTAATCTTTGTACGAATTTCATTGGAAACTGTATAGTAGTTTTCGTATTTGGTTCCAATAGCATATTTTTTTCCTGCACATTGCAAGTGGATCCAATTTAAAACTCTATCAGCACGAAGCTCCCCACTGTATAAAGCTACTTTAAAACCACTTTCGACACTTTCTATCGCCATCTGAGATAGTAAACTACTTTTTCCACTTCCATTAGATCCGGACCAAACAGACAATTCTCCTTTATTGAATCCAATGATGCGCTTATCCAGTAATGTAGTTCCACTTGGTACCACACGACTTATATCCCTTTCATGAACTTTAATTTTCATGGGAGTTAGAAATATCTCATTTTTTATTTTCTCTTCAACAGTTCCAACAATGCCACTTAAATCAACCTTATTGCTCCTTGGTTCGTGATTTTTCTGTTTAGTTCCATTCATTTGGTTTAACTGTTGGTCTATTGCTTCAATTTCAGCTGCAATAGCAGCTTCTTCTTCTGCAGTAAGAGTTCTTCCTTGGTGCATATGTCTTTAACCACCCTTTCATTTTCTCTTTCATATGACCTATTTGTATGTAAAATCTTGAAATTCTTCTCGCACTCTCTTGAATACCATCTAGCAACCTCTTTCAATTCTTCATCACGAAGACGCTTCCAGTTAATAAGCCACTCATTATAACTAACAATTGCATCTTTACGATTAACTGCTATTAACTTTTCACTAACTCGAATAAGAAATTCCTTGTCGTAATAAGAATAGCCATATACTTTTTTATAAAATGATTCGCTAAATACACTTTGTCCATTTATACTGCATAAGAATGATTCCTTATTCGATATAGCATCACCCCCTTAAATTAAAACTTGTATGTACCTTCGGCAGTAATTGTTACTCTTTCATTCTTAGGGACATCTTCTATTTCATCCTCCCATCTTTTCTGATTAAGCCATGTAGAAGGGTTGGGTATATACTGCCTGTCTTGCCATTGTTTAGATTGCTTATGTACTTCTAAAGAATTAATCATCTTAATTAATAGTTCATCATCCACCTTTAGTTTCTTAAAAGACTTCTCTGCAGTGGCCTTAGATACTTTCTTAGGATAAGCACCCCAAAATTTATTGAATTGATCTATATATTGTTTTACATTTGTTTTATTATTGTTTTTTTGGTTGAACTGTACTTCATCTGTTGTGTTGAACTGTGCTTCATCTGTTGTGTTGTTTCTTGGTGCTACTGTTGAACTATGGTTCACCTGTTGAACAGTAGTTCTACTTAACCACGTTTCATAATTTTTATTAATTTTAATAACTCTACTTTGTGTATCTGTATGCTCTTTTACAATTTGTAAAACATTATCTTCTATAAGCTTACTAACTGAACTAGAAACGTATCTCTTACTCACACCAATTCCCCTGGCAATGTAACTAAGTGATAGAGTATATTCTTTTCTACTAAAACCATACGTATAACGTGCAACTAATAAAATAATTTTCAACTCCGTTGCGGTAAACTCAGTTTTATAAATAGCTTCTAATAGTTCATTTGCTATAGGAGTATATCCATTTTCTAATTTTGGTTTTGCCATCTTATCACCTACTTACAATATGAACTATATTCACTCCATCACCTTTCTTAATTTGCCATACTCTTGTACTGCTTCTACTTGCTCTTCTCTAACATCATTGTTCAGATAATCGATAAACTTATCCAAATTAATCAAAACCTTATTACCAGCATGAACTGTAGATATCTTATTTTGTTTAATTAACCTCCTGAGCATATACTCATTGACTGGTGTTTCAGGATCTTCTTTCTTAAAATATTCTGCTGTAGCTTTAACAGTCCTTAATCTTACTTGTGATTTCTTGGATATTTGCACATTTTCACAGGCGCTTACAATCTCATTATGGCAATTAATAAACTCTAGGCTTCCAACTCCTAACTTCTTTTCTTCATTATGCAGAAGATTAATCATCATTTTCTTAAATTCTTCATTCGACATGTTCTGTACTCCCTTCTTATATGCTTTGTTGTTTTAATTACCACTAGATTAATTTTTCCATTCAAATTGTGGAAATACTGATAATTCATATACGTTATTGTGTGATAATATCAGTAACATCAACTTCAAGTGCCTTGGCTAATTTACCAATCATCTTTAGGCTTGGATTTCTTGTACCATTAAGTAACGAGTTTATAGTTGTCTTAGTGACACCCATGGTTTTAGCAAGCATGGGTGCGTTCATCATTTTTCTAGCCATTGCTATTTTCACTGAATTTATGTTTAACTTCAAATTTCTTCTCCTTTCTAAGGTTTCATTTGTTATCTTTGTATTTATATTAGCACTCATTTGTTATCATGTCAAGGAAATTTGTTTCATTTGTTTACTTTTTGAAATTTATGTGATAATATATGTGTACAGGAGGGTTGGATCATGGCAATAGGAGACAAAATAAAAGAAATAAGAGAGAATTTTGGACTTACTCAAGCAGAGCTTGCTGCAAAATCAAGTGTGTCTAGAGTGTCAATAGGTAATTATGAGAGAGGAACACGTATTCCCAATAGTAGTGTGCTTAAAAAGATTGCAGATGCATTATATACAAGCCCAGATTTCTTACTTGGAGATAATCCTTATTTTAATACAGATGATAAAACATCGGATTTATACGAAAAATATTTACCTGATTATGGATACGATCATCACCTTGAGGACTTCCTTGAGAAACGAGGTTATTTCATCGAACCAAGTATCTATGATTATGATAATGAAGAAGAGCAACAACTCCGAGCAGATGAATGGGCTGAACCTGAAAAACAATATTTTAATATAATTCATAATGGAACTAAAGTTAAAGTTACTCCTCAAGAGGCTGCAACATTTGAACACAACATAATAAACGCCATTGAATATGAATGGTATAAAATTAAGCAGAAGTATAATAAGTAATAGCAACAAAAAAGCCCCAGTGCTACCAACACTAGAGCTGCTAAATAAATGTTACTATTAAACCTATAGGTCAAATAGTACACCCTTCGAACAAGTGTATTATACCATGACCTTTATTAAATTGCACCTTAAAATAGGTATTTTGTTATGAAAGGAAGGATATAATGGCATCTATTAGAAGAAGAGGTAATTCTTATCAGATAACTGTTTCTAACGGGCGCGATAGTTCCGGCAAGCAGATTCTTGAAACAACAACCTTTACACCCGATCAAAGATTGACAGAAAAACAACAAAAAAAGGCTCTTGATACCTTCGTTTTTGAATTCGAACAAAAAGTTAAGTCTGGTAAACTGCTAAAAGGAGAGAAACTCACCTTATCTGAATTCACAGAACAATGGCTTAAAGAATATGCTAAAACGAACCTTACTCAAAACTCATATAAAAGTTATAGTGACAATCTAAAACTCCGTATCATACCTGCTCTTGGTCATATCAAGTTATCCAATCTAACCCCAATGCATTTACAAAGTTATTATAACAATTTATTAGAAGACGGTGTACGTTTAGATGGCAAAGAAGGTGGTTACAGTGCTTCAACCATAAGAAAAGATCATGTAATTTTAAGCAGTATACTCAATACAGCAGTTCAATGGCAAATTATTGAAAGTAATCCGTGTGATCGAGTATCTCCTCCAAAGGTTACTCGTACCGCTGAAAACATAAAGTTTTTTACGCTTGAACAAACGCAGATTTTCCTTAATGCTCTTGATAAAGAGTATCCCTCATTATACAAAGAACACGACCGCATCGATGATACCGGAAAGAAATACCATGTAAGTTCATACCAAGAATCCAGGACTATACCAAAACAATTTAAAGTATTATTTTATGTTGCTATGTGTGGGTGTTTGCATAAAGGAGGAATAGTTA
>CAJJLI010000310.1 GCA_905192625.1 uncultured Clostridium sp.
GTCTAATAAAGAATTCTTTCCAGATCCTTCACTACCCATGGCGCTATTTAAGGATTCCGATAGATTATCGTACTTTGTTTCATTTACATTACTCATCGCATATAATACAACGAAAAGTATCATTAAAAGTGTTATTAAGTCAGAATACGTAAGTAGCCATCTCTCACTGTTCTCTGATTTCTGCTCCTTCTTTTTCATCATCTAAGTAACCCTTTAGCCTTTCTACAATTAATGCTGGATTTCCACCCTCTTGAATCATTAAAATTCCGTCCATCATCATGTTTTTAGTAACAAGTTCATCGGTATCTAATTCTTTTAATTTATTTGCTAAAGGTAACCATAGGAGATTGGCGGATCCTACTCCATATAAAGTTGCGATAAAAGCGACTGCGATTTGTGGCCCTAATTCATCTGGATTACTTAAATTACCTAAAACATGAACTAGTCCCATTACAGTACCGATAACACCCATAGTTGGTGCAAATCCACCCGCTGCTTCAAAAACACTAATTCCTTTGGAATGACGATATTCCATATTATCAAGTTTACATTCCATCGTCTTTTTGATTATTTCAGGATCCGTCCCATCCATAATCATTTGTAAACCATCTACAATAAATTTATCATATGTATTGTTTTGTATTTCTGATTCTAAGGATAACAATCCTCCAGTTCTCGCCATATTAGACAACTTATAAATAGTATTAATTATCTCCTGACGATCTTGTTTCTGTCTTTTAAATGCGATTGTAATTACCTTCGGTAATTTTTTAAGAATTGAGGAGCGAAATGATACACCGATTGCTCCAATTGTTCCTCCGAATACGATTAATGCTGCTGTTGGTTGTAATAGTGAACCTACATGTCCACCTTCAAGAACGAAAGCAAGTATTAATGACGCAAAAGCAATTACAATACTAATAATTGTTGAAATATCCATTGTTATTTCTCCTTCTGTATTTTATATTTCATTTTGCTATTGCTTAACCGTTCAATATATCTACCAAACTCAATCATAATTTGTAGTGTCCGGTAAAATATTATTTTTTAAATTAAATTGACATAATCAACTAAGTTTAAGCATAGTAAAACTTATCAGATACATTTTATACATGCCGATACTTTTGTCAATCCAAAATTATTACATGAAATTTTGCATTATAAATTGATATTTATCAAAAACTGCTAAAACACTATATTTTTTTATTCAGATAAAAGTTTAATTATTAAACTTAGTACTAATTTCCCAAAATACTTTTATCAAAATAACCTTTGTTAAGGTCCTATCTCAGTTCTTTTTTATATAGCTGAGTGTATATCAACCTGCCGTCAATCCTCTGAGACTGCATCAGGCAAATGGCTGTAACCCTCGTTGTAAACATCTGTCCCATCAAATGTTTCAAATCAAGTTCTTCCGACGAAATAAACTTTCTAACAAGAGTGATATGCGGGGTAAAACTCCTGTTTTCCAAAATGAAATCAGCTAGTTTGAGTTTACTACTTAGTCTGTACTGTGTCTGCTCCAACTCCATATTCTGTTGCATTCCAATCCACCAGATATCACCACCTTCACGTTGAAACCTTCCAACATGGTCAAAGGCCAAATGAAATGATTTCTCTGAAACTTCATCAATAATTCTCTGAATCTTTGATAGCCTATCTTGAGAAATCTCACCCAGGAATACTAATGTCAGATGAAGATTATCTTCTACTGTAAAATTGCCACACCCTAACTTTTTAAAGCGTTCTTGTACCGCCTTTATATTCTGTATGGTTATTTCATCAAATAAAATTGCAATAAACAAACGCATAGATTGTCTCCTTTAATATTTGCCGGAAAGTCATATTATTTCCGTATTCCGTTAGTATAACAGAGATGCCAAGGAATTATTTTAGTACATGATAATATGTTACCCAATCATCAAAAGACTTAAAGTCATTCCATCCATACTTGCAGTTAATCTAGAATTAGATAGATGATCAAATTCCGTTGAGTTAAAATACTATAATCATTAAGTTATCCTAATAAAAAATGGTATACAACTGTATTAATATCAGTTCATAAGGATTTACACCCCAGTAACTGCTAATTCTACATTTTGTATACCACTCTTAATATTTAATTATTGATATAGCTTCATATAATATTGCATTAATCCACTATTATATTATTTCATTACTTCTTTTTACTTACTTCTTTTTGCTTAATTCTTTTAAAGTTTTTGATATAGTAACAACACCCTTTGGAAACGCATCCACTGTTAAATCATTAATATAATACTCAATATTATTATAACCCTCTCCCAAATAATCTCCCATATAATCCGTTGGATCATTTGGATCTAAGCCACGTTCTAACTCCCAGTCATCTGGCATTCCATCATTATCTGTATCAATAATCGTTTTTTCTGACATTTGAGGATAATAACCTGTGTAATCCACAAAATGTATATTATACTTTTCGATATCCGCTTTTTGTGCTTCTGTTGCTTCTTCTAACGGACGTGCACCTGTGATATAACCTTTACCCGTTTGTGCTTCCTTCATAACTTCTTGATCAATTAATGGTCGAGACTTTGAATCGATTCCTGCTCCAGTGTATTTAAGAACGTTACGATAAGCCTCATCTGCCGATTCTGCATTTTTTGCTACGGAAACATCTACGCCTTTTGCATATACTGGAAAGTGTTCATCCGAACGCAATACAGATTCTGGGTAATTAACGGTATCTTTTAACTTCATACCTGCCCAGTTATTCAAAGTAATATCTTTGTATTCTTTACCATTCACATTCGTCAAAACATTTCCTGTTAAATAAAATTTATAATTCTCTGGCGCCGATCCAGAGTCCGGAGTACTAATAAAGTGGCGCGCATCCTTAGTTGAATTCCCTTCCTTTAAATAATTTCCTACGTAATTTAATTGTCCCATGGTACCATATGCAGTTTGATAACCCCAGTTATATATTACGTTATTTACAAAATCGGATGCATTTGCACCAGGTACCTTCCCCCTAAAATTCCTTGAAATATTATGTGCAATCATGTTGTGATGCCATGAAGTGTTACTTCTTCCTAACATAATGCCAAATCCATGGATGCCTTTTGAATGATAGGAAAAGGAGTTTGAAGGCCCAATTACTGACCATTGAACGGTCATATTATCGTTTTTCGAATATAGACCAAATTGCTCATCATTTGCCCAACCAAGGGAACAGTGGTCTATTATTGTATTTCCACCATTCGAACCACCCCACGCATCATAATCTGCATTGGTTCCTCTTTCTCCAGGACGAGAGCTAATAAAACGACAGATAATGTTATCTCCGCCCATGCCGATCTTAAAATTCTTTAAAGTGATACCACCACCGCCAGGTGCCGTTTGTCCTGCTACGGTCACATTCCCTTTAACAACAACATCACTCTTTAATTCTATTGTTCCACCTACATCAAACACAACAATACGGTTTGATGTACCAACTGCCTCTCGAAATGAGCCAGGTCCGCTGTCATTTAGATTTGTAACATGAACTACCGTTCCTCCTCTTCCTCCTGTTGCATACATACCACCACCCTCTGCTCCTGGGAATGCTGGTATTAGAAAATCTGCCCTTGTATTTACCACCGTTGTTAATCCTGTAATAAGCGATGCTGCTAACAGTATACTTAATAATTTCTTCTTCATGATACCCCCCTGCCGCCTTCTGACAGCTCAAATCATAAGCGAAAAGCAGCCTCTGTGCATTTCGCCGGTTGAACTATTTCTTTCAACCTAACCCCTGCTACATTAGTCTTTGTTACTTAATCATTCATGAACTTTATAAAATATTCTGTCTCTTTACACTGGTCTGAATTTCTAAGGTTTTAACCTTCCCCTCCCCTCCTTTATTAAATTTGCTTAAATAAAACACAAAAATTAATTATTCCTTTGATTTCATCATAAATACTGAATAAATTAAAATTTGTATCTTATATATAACCATTTCCTTATCACTTCATATCTTCTAATTAAAGATGTCCTCTTACACTCTTCCATACATTATGAAGACCAACATAA
>CAJJLI010000311.1 GCA_905192625.1 uncultured Clostridium sp.
AACTCCTTACTTGAAGCAGATTACCTTGATTACGCAAAAGAAATGATGGAAAAAGCTGAAAAGAACGGAGTTAAGTTATTAATTCCTGTAGATACAGTTGTAGCAAAAGAATTTTCTAACGATGTACCATTTAGAACAGTAGGACGTGGTGAAATCGCTGCAGACGAAGAAGGTTTAGATATCGGAGAAAAGACAAGAGAATTATACGCAGATGCAATTAAGAGTGCTAAGACTGTAGTATGGAATGGACCAATGGGTGTATTCGAATTATCTAACTTTGCAAACGGTACAATTGCAGTAGCAGAAGCTTTGGCTAACATCGATGGTACAACAATTATTGGTGGTGGAGACTCTGCAGCAGCAGTTAACCAATTAGGTTTTGCTGATAAGATGACTCACATTTCAACTGGTGGTGGAGCATCTCTTGAATTCCTAGAAGGAAAAGAATTACCAGGCGTTGCCGCAGCAAACGACAAATAGGAATAACCTACCAGGCAACGCCTCGTTGCACGCAGCAAACGACAAGTAGGAAATGCCTACCAGGCAACGCCAGCGTTGTTTACAACGCTTGGTGCACGCAGCAAACGACAAGTAAGAAATGCCTATCAGGCAACGCCAGCGTTGTTTACAACGCTTGGTGCGTGCAGCAAATAATAAATAGTTTTAAGAAATTCCAAGATCATTTAAAAGCATTATTATTGTTTAACGTCACAACGTAAGGAGAATAAGTTATGCGTAAGAAAATAATTGCAGGAAACTGGAAGATGAACAAAACTCCTAGTGAAACTGTAAAATTAATTGAAGAATTAAAACCTCTTGTAAACAATGCGGAGGTTGATGTTGTTTTTTGTGTACCAGCTATCTCTTTAACAACTGCCATTGAAGCAGCGAAAGGGTCCAATATTTTTATTGGAGCGGAAAATATGCACTTTGAAGAAAGCGGCGCATATACAGGGGAAATCGCTCCGAATATGTTAACGGATATTGGCGTAAAATATGTAATTTTAGGTCATTCTGAAAGACGTGAATATTTTGCGGAAACAGATGAAACTGTAAATAAAAAAGTATTAAAGGCGTTTGAACATGGAATAACACCGATTGTATGTTGTGGTGAAACTTTGACTCAAAGAGAGCAAGGAATCACAATTGATTGGGTTCGAAAGCAAATTAAGATTGCATTTAATAATGTAACAGCAGAACAGGCTAAAAAAGCTGTTATTGCATACGAACCTATCTGGGCAATAGGAACTGGCAAGGTTGCAACAACAGAGCAAGCACAAGAAGTATGTGCTTCTATACGAGCATGTATAGCAGAAATCTATGATGAAGAAACTGCGAATGAAATACGAATACAATATGGCGGAAGTGTTTCTGCAGAAAGTGCACCTGAATTATTTGCTCAAGCAGATATTGATGGTGGATTGGTTGGTGGCGCTAGCTTAAAACCTGATTTTGGAAAGATTGTAAACTATAACAAGTAATAAGAAGAAGTTATTAATTGTTTATCTTGGATGGGGTGAATAACTTCATCCAAGATTTTTGTGCATCTTAAAAGAAAATGGTGTACATATAAGCTGGGAAATAAAATTTCTTGACGAATAAAATTTTCATGTATATGATTATAGAAGGATCTACAAAGTAGTAACATAATGTATTATTGCTGCTTTGTAAATTATAAGTTAAATATAAGCTTTTAGCTTAATATAACATAAAAGGAGAAAGAGCATATGAGTAAAAAACCAACAGTATTAATGATTCTTGATGGATATGGATTAAATGATAAAACCGAAGGTAATGCAATTTCACATGCAAAAACACCTGTCATAGATAAATTAATGAAAGAGTATCCATTTGTAAAAGGATATGCTTCCGGAATGGCAGTTGGTCTACCAGAAGGACAAATGGGCAATTCAGAAGTTGGGCACTTAAACATGGGTGCTGGTAGAATTGTATATCAAGAATTAACAAGAATTACAAAAGAAATACAAGATGGCGATTTCTATGAAAACAAAGCGCTTTTAGAGGCAATTGAAAATTGTAAAAAGAATGATTCCGCACTTCATTTATTCGGTTTATTATCCGATGGTGGTGTTCATAGTCATATAACACATTTATATGGATTGTTAGAATTAGCAAAAAGAAATGATTTAAAAAAGGTTTTTGTTCATGCATTTCTTGATGGTAGAGATACATCACCTACTTCAGGTAAAGGCTTCTTAGAAGATTTAGAAGCTAAAATGCAGGAATTGGGAGTTGGTAAAATTGCATCTGTTGCTGGTCGTTATTATGCGATGGATCGTGATAACCGTTGGGATCGTGTAGAAAAAGCATACAATGCACTCACTTTAGGAGAAGGTGTAAAAACTGAGTCTGCAGTGGAAGCCGTTGCATTGTCTTATGCAGAAAATGTTAACGATGAGTTTGTTGTTCCAACTGTAGTGGTTGAAGATGGTGATGCAATCGCACCAATCCGTACAAATGATTCCGTAATTTTCTTTAACTTCCGCCCTGATCGTGCTAGAGAAATAACAAGAGCTTTTTGTTCCGATGATTTTGATGGATTTGAAAGAAAACTAGGTAGAGTAGCTATTAAGTTTGTATGTTTTTCTGAGTATGATGTTACCATTCCAAATAAAATTGTAGCGTTTGAAAAAGTAGCTATAACAAATACATTTGGTGAGTATTTAGCGGCACATGGAAAGACTCAAGCGAGAATTGCAGAAACAGAAAAGTATGCACACGTAACATTTTTCTTCAATGGTGGCGTAGAAGCTCCAAACGCAGGAGAAGATAGAATCTTAGTTAGTTCTCCAAAGGTTGCAACTTATGACTTACAGCCAGAGATGAGTGCATATAGTGTTGCTGATAAATTAGTAGAAGCGATCACATCTGATAAGTACGATGTTATCATCGTTAACTTTGCAAACCCTGATATGGTTGGCCATACAGGCATTGAAGATGCAGCAGTTAAGGCAATTGAAACAGTGGATGCTTGCGTTGGAAAAGCTTATGATGCTTTATTAAAAGTAGATGGACAAATGTTTATATGCGCAGATCATGGTAACGCAGAACAGCTTGTTGATTATGCAAATGGTTCACCATTTACAGCACATACAACAAATCCAGTGCCATTTATTTTAGTGAATTACAATGATGCGTATACATTAAGAGAAGGTGGATGCTTAGCTGATATTATTCCTACAATGATTGAAATGATGGGAATGGAACAGCCAAAAGAAATGACCGGTAAGTCATTGTTAATAAAGAAGTAACTTGTTCTTTTCGCTTGTCTTTTAGGATATGATGTGGTAAAATATACAATGTGACTTTTAGGAGGTGTAAGTGATGGAAATATTAAGAGTGCTTGTAACAGTAGTTTACGTTCTTATTTGTATAGGATTGGTAGTAGTTGTATTAATGCAAGAAGGTAAATCTGCCGGTTTATCTGGCGCAATCAATGGCGTTGCAGATACTTATTGGGGGAAAAACAAAGGTCGTTCAATGGAAGGTGCATTGACGAAGATAACAAAAATTCTTGCAATTTTATTTTTTGTTCTTTCAATCGTATTAAATTTACATTGGGGACTATAAGATAAGTTGCTTAATGCATTATAACTTATGAATCTAAGACTGTCGCAGATTGATTGCGACAGTCTTTTTACATACATAGCGTGTCCTTTTTATAATCTGTGAAACACGGTCTTGCACTTTTTTCGTGTAAATGTATAATAAAATGGAATACTACATATAAGTGAGATGAATTAAATTTATAAAGCGCACGGATTGTAGAAAGATGGGGTAGAATGATGGACAAAGAAATTTTACAAAGCAAGAAAGAACTTCTATATGAAGTTATAACAAATAAATCGTATCATCCAATGAAATTTAAAGAATTAGCAGGTCTCCTTCAAGTTCCCAAAGAAGAGAGAGAAGATTTAAAAATTGTATTAAATGCTTTAGTTGCAGATGGTAGAATTACAGTGGATGCAAGTGGTAAATACAAAGAACAAAATGCAAACATAAAAAT
>CAJJLI010000312.1 GCA_905192625.1 uncultured Clostridium sp.
CTCTAGTGTTTCAGAAATAGATGAGGAATGGTATAGCGGTTCCGGAATCGGCGGTAATGATGGCACTGGAAATATAACAAACATTTTTCAGTTTTCAAAAAAAATGGATTGGACAAAAGTAAAATCCATTACGATCAATGATACAGTAATTCCTATGCAATAAACAATAATAATGACTAAATTATTAAGGCTGTAGCAAGCGCGATTAAAAACCACAAAAGCTACAGCCTTAATTTAACTAAATATTAATTCATTTTCATCATCTTAGCGATGTCTTTCGTTAATTGATTTTTTTCAGAGCCAACAGTAAGTATAAGTTCGCCATAATAGGTGTACAGGTTCCCACCTTTGGCCTTATAGTACTTAGAACCACTCGCATCTAACGTTTTTAAATTCTTAGCATATTTAAGGTTTTGTAAGCAATACATCGATATCGTATCTGTAGCAATACGAAACGTACTTTCTTCTCTAGCGATTGGATATGCGATTAATTGTTCGAGGTAATAAAGTCCTCCATCAATTACCTTCATTCTAGATTCTCCAGCCGTTATGCTAAACTTCTTTAATCCTGTAAAATATACAAACGCATCATAGCTGTTAGTAAACATGTTTGAATCATACTCAAATAATTTATAAAGATTATTTGGAAGAACCAATTCTTCTAAATAAGGATTGTATGAGTAGCTATTCATAGCACTTACACTTTGAGGCACCTCAAATTTCTTATTTTTCTTTGCAGAAGGATATAACAATAACATAGCTGTATTCTTATCATATAAAACACCGTCTTCTGATTTTAAATATTCATTGCCATCATCCACATTAATTCGCTCTAACATCGGGCTTAAAAATCCTGGCACGTATTGTACATGATGAAATTCTTCAAATATAGCTTCCATTAGTCGATTTATTGAAAAGCTTGCTGGTATATTTAGCTCTACTAAATTTTTCGTATGAATTAGTTGCATGTACTCTGCACTGGTTACAGTATTTGGTATTGTATATTCCGTATTTTTATGATTTTGAGGATACCATTGTAATGTTGCCATGTTTTTGGTATACAAAATACCATCAACTGAAGTAAAGTTTTCATTTTCTTCAGATATTAATACTTCCTTTAAATTATTAAAACCAAGTGAATTATATTTGTAAGCTTCCGTTGAACGAATGCTTACAAGCCCTTTTGGCAACTTGATGGAAGTTGTTGTATTATCCAAAATAAACATATTATAATCCAGTTCTTTTACGGTATCAGGGATTACTATATTCGTTATTGTATTCTGATTTGGATATAACTTAATTTCTGTCAAATCTTTTGAGTATAAAACACCGTCTTTTATTTTAAAATTATTATTTTGCTCGGAAATATTCAATGTACTCAACTGATTCTTCTGTGTATTTGTTATAGTTTCTAATGAATCAGGAATAAATAAATAATTCGATTCTTCTAATTTTAAAATCATAGATAAATCAAGTTCCGTTAAAGAATTTGGAAACACCAAATTCTTTTCTGCCCTAGCTTCTGGCCATAATATCATTTTAGTTTTGTTTTTATTATAAACAATTCCATTTTCAGAAGAAAAATTTTTATTGCCCTTGTCTACGTACACATGAGTAATCGAAGAATCTGTAAAAGCATACTCTATTTTCTTTACTTGACTTGGTATAGTAAGTGATTTTAACTTCGTTTCACTAAAAGCTTTTGCACCGATTTCCTGTAAACTAGTAGGTAATTGAATCTTCGTTATATTGCTTTTAAAAAAGGCACCATCATCGATTCGGATTGTTCCTGTAGGAACTGTATAATTTTTACCTTTTTGTGCTGGATATAATAATAGGGTCTTCTTATCTTTTGAAAATAAAACGCCATTAACCGAAGTAAATTTCTTATTTTTTGAGTCTACTGTTATTTTGGTTAAGGATGGTAATCTTGAAATTCCAACATAGGTTACCTTCGTTCCTATCGTTAGCTCCTTAATATATTTATTTGAAATCGATACATAATCAACGCTTTCTGGAACCTTATATGACTTATTCGTCTTTGCGATTGGATAGTGAAGAATGTTTTTTCCATCTTTTGAATACAATACTCCATCAATGGATTTATAAATCTTATTTTTGCTTGATACTGTAATGCTTTTTAATTTTTGAAGCGGTGCATCATTATATGACTGATAGTACATATACTGCCATTCCTCGTAACTATTTCCCGATTCAAAACTGGTTAAACTGGCTGGCAGTGAGATCGTTTCAACATTTGGAAATCGATGAAACATGTCACCTGGCAAAATCTTAACTCCCTCAGCCACCACTATTTTTTTTATTGCATCATAAGTTACTGTTCTTGCTGTACCATTACTCTTATCTACTACCTGCTTTAATACAACAGTATCTTTTCCTTGAAACTCTAATTTCATCGTTCCTACCTGAACGACCTTATTGGCTGCAGCTACTTCTACCGCAGGAATTTGTTGAAATACCATTATAATAATTAATAATAAGGGTATTATCCGCTTACACAACTTATTTACTTTCATTCAATACTCCCTTCTTTTTAAACTCAATCTATTGACTTGCGTCCTTGTCGAGTATTAGTTACAACACATATAGTATAAAAATTATATATGTCAATTATTGGGTAGTATTCTTAAATTTTGTTAATAACTACTATAGTACATATACTAATATTTCCTAAAGTTCAGACCTTTACGATATATTTGCAACTACTAGAGAGCAGATTGGGGTCTTTCACCCGTTAGAACGTGTGCCCACCGGGTACGCATAAATATAAAAGCCTTAAGATTCCTTATTATTAGCATTATTCTTCAATTATAATTTTTATTGGAGAACATTTTCCACCATTACACTTACTTTCAGATACACTGCAAGCAGCAATACCAAGACGTACATCCATTTCAGCTTTTAAAACAACTTTGTCTCCTGGCTTTGAAATGGGCTCTTCAACGGAGATGCTTCCATTTATATTAATTTTTGTATACATAAACAGATTAACAGGATGAATGATTGGTCGTTGTTCATTTAAACATCCATTTATGTTTTCAAGACAATTATAATGATTTTCTCCATTTTGATAGAAAAAATCATACATTTCGGGTCTACAACAAGGATGTATCAAATCATGTTCCCCTACATCATCTGATAACAAAGTAAACATAGGATGATAAAGATTCGTATATATCGTGTCCCCAACTTTTAATTTTAAAGACTCATTGCAATCAATTGTCACTCCAGTGGATAGAAATTCTACAGGGGAGTTTTTAGATTCTGCAAAGAAATCAACAACTTGTGCTCCATCTATATCTATAACTGTAATTTTTTCATTTTTCTTTACTTCAATCGATTGCCCACTGCACGCTTCTATTAAATATTCTCTTTTCACTGATTATTTCTCCTTTTTCATAAATAATTTTACTTTCTCCTGTCCTGGTATAATTAATTAAGTATATAAAAAAGATATAGGATTAATTAGTTATTACACTAACTATCCTATACCTATATTACTATATTTAAGAAATTCCTTAGGGCTTTAATAATTATTGTCTATAAATAGATAATAACACATATCTTTGCGCTGCTAACAGAAGATATCCGTATCCATCTTAGCCTCATATAACTTTCTAAAATACTCATTTTCCAATAGCAAGTCACTTAAACTACCATCTCCCATAATTCTACCTTGCCTAAATACTAGAATACGATTAAACTCCTGAATGGTATGAATTCGATGTGCTATCACAACCACTGTTTTATTCTTTAAAAATACCATAACATTTTTTAATACAAGATCCTCTGTTATATTATCCATTGCTGAAGTTGCCTCATCTAATATAACAATAGAAGGATTCTTAAACCATAGTCTTGCAAGTGCTAAACGCTGTCGTTCACCCCCAGACAAACATATTCCTCTCTCCCCAATCCTTGTTTCTAACCCATCAGGCAGTGAGTGATAAAGTTTCATCAGATGAACTTTTTCTAACACTTCTAATA
>CAJJLI010000313.1 GCA_905192625.1 uncultured Clostridium sp.
ATAAAATTTACTTGCGCTTTGTTTAGTCAAGATAAGTCACCCTCCTTGAGATTATGCCAGCCACTATGCCAAGAACTACAATTACAATTAGGAAATAGATCCATGAAAGCGCAGCTGCATACCCCATTTTTCCACTACTAAAAGCCAGACTTTGAATATATTGCATGACCCCATATACTGGATTTGTAAATGTATCTATGATCGTATATACAACACCTACTAACAGCGAAGGTGTAAGCATTGGGAATGTTATCTTCCAAAATTCCTCCCACTTCGTTGCCCCTTCCACTTTTGCTGCTTCAAATACAGAAGGGTTAATGGACTGTAGTGCAGATAAGAAAACTAAAATTTGAACACCACAAGAATTTACAATGTTATACATATTATTAATTACCGATACTATAACGTTAGAGATTGCCGATGGAAGCCCCAGCTTTGACACTAGTGTCATCGTGCTAAACATCGCTTGCATACCCAACTGATCAAATTCCGTTCCACTAGACTGGGTTACAATCTGCATGGCATTATACATTTCATTGGATTTTTCCATTGCTGCTACAATTCCTACTGATAATACAACTGGTAGAAAAAATACGGTTCTAGCCGCACCTCTGCCTATAAATTTCTGATTTAAAATATTAGATATAAAAAAACTAAATAATATAATGACCGTAGAATCTAGTAAAATTCCCTTAATTGCTCCTAATAAAATAACTCGGAAACTAGAGTCAACCAAAAACGCATCCTTATAATTTTGAAAACCCGTGAACTCTTTCGCAATGTTGTTAAATTCAATTGTTACTTCATGAAATGAATATATGAGCGAATCAATCACTGCTGGAATAAAGATAAAAATCAGGCCAAGGATTATCGGTAGGACAAAAATATAACCAGACCGACCTTTTTTTGCAGTCAATTGCAACTTTTTTTTCTTATTCATATGTTAGCTCCCTTCTGTGCGCTTTGGCGCACGTAGTAATAAAGGTGACTCCTTCCTTAGTCTGCAATCAGGTACGATTGTGCATTTACCGTTCCCTCTTTGGCTATATAATCTTTATCTCCATAATTGACATACACTTTTGTACCATTTTCATAAGTTGCACAACTCACATCCTTATCAACACGCTCATGACTTTGTATCCTAACATCACTTAAGGCAGCTAAATCCCGATTCAATGTCTGATATGTGGAAATAATTTGATCCAGCCATAACTTATAATTTACTGAAAAAAGGTCTATATAGTCAGTATCTACTAATACGAGTTGTTTTTCATACATAAGCAAATAATTTAATCCAGCACCACTTTCTATCGCCTCTAACAAAGATCTTTCATGGTTGCTTGCTTGATTAATCGCAGTGCCTGTGTATGGTAGATATCCTTTTAATACCATTCCTACAAAAGGAATGCTGTAACTTTCGATTCTTTGATGACTCGAAGTCGTAGGGATGTTTGTCAAACTATCCGCATAAGCAAGTACATACGCATTTCCACTATCAAATTTCATTTTGTAATCGTGTTCTTGTAAGGTATCTAACAATTCCTTTGTTAATAAGTAGGATGTCTGTCTAGTTACACCTTCTTTTAAACTATAATTTCCATTCAAATAGGTTCCGATGGAGGACAAATATAAATCTTTATTATTTGTTTTTTTATAATCTTTCATAAAGGAAGACACCATTTCCTGATATCTTAGGGGATTCACGAGAAAACTCATATTTTCACCGCTTATAACCCCAACGGATGGCTCAAAGCTTCCCATGGTTACGGTACTACGATTTAAATACTTTGAAACATCCTCCTTTGAAGAGATACCATTTCCTTTTTCATAAATTCTTGTAAAATCTATATTCGGATAAACCTTATAACCGATGGTTTTAAAGTCAAGGCACATTTGCTTAAACCCTGATAAACCACCTAACTTCTTTTCAATCTTGATATTTTGTACTGCCTTAAACTTCATCCCACCGTTTACCATACCAGAATATAAGACATTCGCATTTGCTATCCCCGCATCGTATAACTGCTGCATAACTTCCTTGGCTTGTTCAAACGTAGTGACTGGATATGAAGTATCTACTGGTATCCCCGAATAGTTAATTGTTTTTTCGACACTCCCTATAAATTCAAGATCAAGGGGTAAATTTTGAAGGGTTTGAACTTCCCTTTTTAGTACACCTTGTTGTTCCAAATACTTTTGGTAATATTTTGCCATTCCTGAATAGTCTGCTTCCTCACCATATAGGAAATGGTAGCGAATTGCATACTCTACATCTGGTATAGAACCGTAGAATGCATAGGAGACACCCTCTAAACCAAACTTATCCATTTCCGTATAACTAAAGTATGGATAAGCAATATTATATTCAAGGCTGCCAATGCTAGTTTGCGCCGATACACCTCCCATTGCGGAACCATGTTCAGCAATGGCAAATACGCTCTTTTTCCCTGACTTTATTCCAAATACCGGAAACGTATTATCGATAGCAACCCCGGTACCACTAGTAACGTCCTTGGCATAATCCTGACCGTAAAACGGAATGCTTATTTTATCCATAGACGCTGCTTTGTAGCCATTCTCTATAATACTTCCACTTCCATCAGGAACGAATAGATATCCCTCTTCCCCTGTCTTAGAAGCACCAAAGGATTTTAGCAGTTCTATCTTGTTTAGATAATATCCTTCCGCAGTCTGAATATTTTTTGTATCAATGGATGCTATTAAGTCACTTCCATGTAACCTATATTTCACTGGAATTGAAAAATACGCCGCTGCTGCACTACCATTTGTTTCACCAAGCTTTACTTTTTCTGCTTCTCCGACACTTTTATCAATTCCTAAACTTGTATATAGTGTCAACATTTTCTTCATTAATTGATTTGTTAAATGGGGTTTAATAATATAAATACTTCCAAGTGTTTCAATGGATGGATATTGCTCTTTATATTCCTCTTGCTCCGCTTTTGAAATGGATGGGTAATCAATTTTTGTATAACTATTAAAGAATGATCGATAATCTATAATACTTATTTCTTTTTTCTCAATCATTTCTTTTAAAATTGCATCATATTTATCAAAAGTTTCTCCTGTAAAAACAGGAATAATATTGGTATTTCCATAATCAGTACCAATCCCATACGTTACTATCAGAGCATCTTCTATAACCTCATACTTCACTTGGTTTTTATCCTTTGATATACTATCAGGGTAAGTACTCATAACCGCTTTTTTTTGCTTTTTGTTAAAATACTCTATTGATAGCTGGCTAAACAAAGCTGCCTTGGTGTCATCCTGCAATTTATCTTGCTCTTCTTTTGTCATTTCATAAAAAACAGGATTTGACCAGAATACGCTACCTGCTTCCTTGTCATATACCGCGATATCGTAATTTTCACCCAGATATAATTCCAAATACTCGTTTTCAAGTACTTTTTCCATATCCGTTATCAAATCTTTTTCATCATGGATGGACTTACTTTTTGTCTCATAAATTACTGGCATGTTTTCTTTTATGTATTCTTCACGCTTTTCATTATTTACAGTTGTATGAATACCACAGCCACTAAGCAACAGGCTGCTTGCTATTAAGCATGCCATTAGCTGGCTCTTTCGCTTAATCGTCCTTAACTTTTTAAAATGTCTCATTCACAGCCTCCATTTCTTTAATAACTTAATCTCATAATAATTTCATCAATTACTATGGTTATGAAACCTAGCACCTGTTGGATTAAGTTAAAAAACAATAGGATTAAGAAACCAATCGCTGCGATCCCGACCAACGTAAAAATTATTACTACCACGGTCCTAGTTAAAGTAAAATGATGCGTTACCAGCATACCTGTAACTATTAAAAAACCAACCCAGACAAATGACAGGTTATTTAACATATTAAAAAATACTTCTTCTCTTATTACAAATACGTTACCTAACAAAATTAACAGAATTTGTATCAGTATATATGGAACCAAAGCATATGCAGTTGCAATGCATATATCTTTGAATGTTCC
>CAJJLI010000314.1 GCA_905192625.1 uncultured Clostridium sp.
TCGGAACAGAGATGTAAAAGTTTTAATCATGGTAATATAGATCCTCTAATTCTGAATTTATCAAGTATTCATTTAACTTTTATACTGCGAAGTTTGAGTTAGTAAAGGAGCATTACCATGAAAATTGGCATGGTTCTCTTTTATCCACTGTGTCGAATTCATATCCATTTTCTCTTATGTTATCAATTAATTTCGGTAAGATTGCAACTGTTTTATTGTTAATTTTGGAATCATGCAATAAAACGACTGGACATTGAAATCGATAAATATCTTTCTTAATATTTTTCATTATTGTACTTGTTGTTGGGTTACCAACTGCATCTTCGCCACTTACATTCCAATCATAATGCGTAAATCCCCTACGCTCCATTTCTGCAATGATCGCTTTTCTATTTTTTTTAATATACATATTATAACTTCCACCTGGAAAGCGGTATATATTCGGTTTTACGCCTGTTGTTTCAACTACAAGATTGTATACTTTTTCATAATCCGCAAGAAAATTATCCACGGATTTGTACAAGCTATTGTAATTGTGATTGTATGTATGTAGACCAATGGTATGGCCTCGACTAACAATTTCTTTTAAACACTCGAGCTCTTTTTCTGACATAGATACGCCAATTACAAAAAATGTAGCTTTTACATTTTTCTCATCTAGAATATCGAGGATTTCCCATGTTAATTCACTTGGCCCATCGTCAAAGGTTAAATAACATACTTTTTTCCCATCCCCAGGGCTTTTTTGTTCCCCAATGGGAATCGTATATAAAGATGGATACAAAGATACATAACTTGGCTCTTTACTAACTTCAATGTCCTGTTCCTTGGTGTTTTCGTTTAAGGTAATGGATGCCGATATGGTTGAGTATGCAGCATCGGTGCCAGACAATATTCCTTGTTGATTTCTTCTAACTTCATTCTCCAAAGTCACGAAAATGGCTAATTCATTAACATCCTCAAACTCTACTCTTGAACTTAAATTAACATTGCCATTATGATTTAAATATATTAATCTTCCAATTAGAGCCATCAAAATTAAAAGCATTAAAAATACGACTGTATTATTTTTCATCCACTCACTCCATTCACACACTGCTGCTTTTATATCTTATGCGAATGATAGAAAAAAAATGAGCTACTACAAATTTACTTTCTTTGTAGTAACCCATTGCTATTTATTTTACTTCAACTGTCCAATTATTATTATCTTCAACTTTTCCTAATTGAATTCCAGTAATCGTATCATATAGTTTTTGACTGATTTCTCCGATGTTTCCATCCTTAATCTGCATTACATGATCTTGAAAACGAAGATGACCAACTGGAGAAATAACCGCTGCCGTACCTGTACCAAATACTTCTTCTAAGGAGCCATTATTACTTGCTTCAAACAATTCCTCTGCAGATACTTTTCGCTCTTCTACTGGCAATCCCCATTGTTTGCAAAGTGTTATTACTGAATCTCTAGTAACCCCTGGTAAAATGGAACCATTCAATTCTGGTGTAACGATTGTTCCGTTAATTTTAAAGAAAATATTCATTGCTCCTACTTCTTCAATGTACTTACGTTCTTTTCCATCCAACCAAAGAACTTGGGAATATCCCTCTTCATGGGCTTTTTCTTGTGCCGCTAAAGAAGCTACATAATTACCACCAGTCTTTGCTTCACCAATTCCACCTTTTACTGCTCTAACATAATCATCCTCAATCCATATTTTAATTGGATTTAGGCCTTCTGCATAATAAGCACCTACTGGTGAAAGTATAATTATAAATAAATAGCTATCGGCAGCACGTACACCTAAAAATGGATCCACTGCAATCATAAATGGTCTTACATAAAGTGACGTTCCTGGCTTTGTCGGAATCCATGCTTCGTCTACTTTTACCAATGCTTTAATAGCATCCACAAAATCTTGCGTTGGAATCTCAGGCATACATAATCTACGGTTGCTACGATTTGCTCTTTCTGCATTTTTATCTGGACGGAACAGCAATACTTTTTCGTCTTCTGTTTTATATGCTTTTAGCCCCTCAAACATTTCCTGTCCATAATGAAATACCATCGCAGATGGGTCTAAACTTAATGGTGCATAAGGAACGATTCTCGCATCATGCCAGCCCTGACCTTTATCATAGTTCATTATAAACATATGATCTGTGAAGATTGTTCCAAATTTTAAAGGATCATTTGCTGCTGGTAAATCTTTTGGTGTCTGAGTTTTTTCAATTTTAATATTAAGCATAAAAACATCCCTCTTTCCTTTTATCGTATTACACTTTTTCTCATTAACGTCTTAAATTGATTTGTATTATTTATATAATAGTCTCACAAATCATAATTTTCAAGTTTTTTTTATAAAGATATTAATTTTAATCTATTAAAAGCATTTTTTTTATCAAGTTCATGCTGTTATAAGATTCATTTAAACCCATTTGGCATGATATCTCCTAAACTTGTGCTTTCATTCAATCTGTGGTGAAATTAATTTATATTCTTCATTAATTTAAATGAAAATTACCAAGCCATTTGGTCTATTATGAATCTATCTTCTATCACCGCCGTGCATTTAAAGAGTATATGTACGCCAAATAGAAAAGGATTCTCCTTAAGTATTAGAACCGTTTTATCTAACACGAAGAAGAATCCAAAACTTTTCAATCTAGTTTTCTAAGAATTTTAGACTTTCTCTCTATCCATTGTATGAAAGCATATATGACTTTCATCTAGTTACTAAGAACAAAAAATGTACAAAGCACATTCCCGTCATCAATTACAACTGCCAAAGACATTCAATTAGCAACAATTAGTATTGATGTAGCATACTCCTTCATTCGTTGGAGCACACGTCCATATTAATAATAAATACTCTTGTTACTTATTTTCTTCTGACATACTTACAAAAAGTATACTCTAAATCATAATACGTTTGCTCTTCTGACTCAATTTCCAAGGTCCAATCTTCTTTCTCATCCAAATTTGGAAAATATGTGTCTGCCTCATAGCTATAGTTAATTTTAGTCACATGTGCAACATCACAATAAGGGAGCATTTGTTCGTAAATCGTTGCACCGCCAATCACATAGATATCCTCTGATTTATATCCGCTTGCTGCCTCTAAAGCCTCTTCAATACTATGAACTACAATCGCATCTGAAACCTTTAAATCCATTTGTCTGGATATGATTATATTCAAACGATTTTTTAAAGGTTTTCCCCCTGGAAATGTATCAAGTGTTTTCTTTCCTAAAATTACAACTTTACCACTTGTTTCATCTCTAAAAAAACGCATGTCCGCTGGTATACTTACCAACAGCTGATTCTTATAACCAATTGCCCAATTATTATCTACTGCAACAATTAAATTCATATATGGTAATCCTTTCTAGTCATTCACTAAATCGCAACCGGTATATTCGTAACCTTCTCTCCATGCATATAATTTTCCAAACGGAAATCATCCACAGTGAATTCATAAAAATCTTTTTTCTCAGGATTCATCCAAAACGTTGGTGCATCATATGTTGGTCGTTCAATCAATTCTTTAACAATAGGAATATGTCTATCATAAATATGAGCGTCTGCAATTACATGAACTAATTCTCCTACTTCCATGTCACATGTACGTGCAAGCATATGCATAAGAACTGCATACTGGCAAACATTCATATTATTCGCAGTTAAAATATCACTTGATCTTTGATTTAGAATTGCATTTAACTTAAGTTTTTCACTATCTTTTTCTTTTGTACAATTAAATGTCATACTATATGCACATGGATATAGATTCATTTCATGTAAATCCTGATGCACATAGATATTCGTCATAATACGTCTGCTGAACGGATTGTTTTTAAGGTCATAGATAACGCGATCCACTTGATCCATTTCGCCTTCTTTGTATTTATGTTTTACAGATAATTGATAACCATATGCCTTACCAATGGAGCACTTCCCTACCGCTTTGCGGTATTCCGCATACCCCGGATTATGTG
>CAJJLI010000315.1 GCA_905192625.1 uncultured Clostridium sp.
AACAGTGAGGTATTTCTTTCCTGTCTAAAGAAAGCATAACACCTGACATTAAGGTTGCTGATTGTGTGTTTAATAAAGAACAGATAATGCAATGTATTAAAAAGGCAGAAAGTAAAGAAATTAAAATATTGGTTTTCCCAGAACTATGTCTAACAGGTTATACTTGCGGTGATTTATTTTTGCAGGAGCCATTATTAAGAGCGGCAAAAAAAGCGCTAATTGAGATCGCAAATGCCACCACTAATATGGATGTGTTAACGTTTATAGGTTTACCGCTTCAATACAATGGAAAACTATTTAACGTGGCAGCAGCATTACAAAATGGTAGAGTTCTTGGCTTTATACCAAAATGTAATATACCGAATTATTCGGAGTTTTATGAAGCTAGACATTTCACAAAAGGGAATAAGGAAGTAAGCTATATTAATTTTCATGGAGAGCAGGTTCCTTTTGGAAGCCATTTATTGTTTCAATGCAACCAATTAGAAGAACTTGTAATAGGGGCGGAAATATGCGAGGATGTGTGGGTTCCGCAGGCACCAAGCAATGAGCACGCAGTAGCGGGTGCAACACTTATCGTAAATCTTTCTGCCAGCGATGAAACAACAGGCAAGGATATTTATCGACGTGATTTAGTCAAGAGTCAGTCTGCTAGATTAGTTTGTGGGTATATGTATGCAAGTGCTGGAGAGGGTGAATCTACGACTGATTTGGTTTTCTCAGGGCATAATTTGATTGCTGAAAATGGAACTTTATTAATGGAATCGGAACGTTTTATTAACACAATGAATGAAACGGAGATTGACTTTTTTAAGTTAATCAATGAAAGACGTAGGATGACTACGTTTATTACGAACAATAGTGGATATGTATATGTAAATTTTTCATATCCATCGATGCAATCCGATTGCTGTGAAACGCTTGCTACAACCCATTTAACAAGATTTGTTGATAAGGCACCATTTGTTCCAAGTGCAAGAGAAGATAGAAATAAACGATGTAGCGAAATTTTAAATCTTCAAGCATTGGGATTAAAAAAGCGATTGATGCATACCGGATTTAAGAAGGTGGTCATTGGAATCTCAGGTGGGCTTGATTCTACACTGGCGTTGTTGGTGGCAAGTAAAGCGTTTTCAATGTTAAATCTTGATAATGAAGGAATTATTGCCGTTACTATGCCATGCTTTGGGACAACGGATCGAACTTACCAAAATGCCGTAACATTAATTCATGAATTAGGCGCCAGTTTTAAGGAAGTAAGAATCAATGAGGCAGTCTTACTCCATTTTAAAAATATAGGACATGATGAAAATGTGCACGATCTTACTTTTGAAAATTCACAAGCAAGAGAGCGGACACAGGTTTTAATGGACATTGCAGGTCAAAATAATGCGATTGTAATTGGAACTGGCGACATGTCAGAATTGGCACTTGGATGGGCAACGTATAATGGCGATCATATGTCCATGTATGGAGTGAATGCTTCGGTGCCTAAGACATTAGTGCGTTATTTAGTTTCATATTTTGCGGACGAGCATGAAAATCAAAAATTAAAGGAAGTATTATATGATGTACTAGATACGCCAGTAAGTCCAGAGTTGTTACCACCTAAAGAAGGTGAAATTTCTCAAAAAACTGAAGATATTGTAGGACCTTATGAATTGCATGATTTTTTCCTATATTATGTAATGCGTTTTGGGTTTATGCCAAGTAAAATATATCGTTTGGCAGTATATGCTTTCCAAGGTGAGTACGAGAAAGAGATTATTTTAAAATGGTTAAAAACATTTTATCGAAGATTTTTCTCTCAACAATTTAAACGTTCCTGCCTACCAGATGGACCAAAAGTAGGTTCGGTGGCAGTGTCTCCAAGAGGAGATTTAAGAATGCCAAGTGATGCATCTGCGAATTTATGGATGCAAGATTTAGAACAATTATAATCTAGAAATGGATAATAGGGCTGACGCAAACTCTATTTTGCGCCAGCCCTATTTCGATAAATCGAAGTTTTAAGTGTAAAGAATTTAGATATCATGGAGTGTGGGAGCAACATCTTTGCTTTGCTATCTGAAATATGAGGAAAAAAATCATATATTAGAGAAAATAAGTAGTATAAAAAAGATTAATTGAATTTGTAATCAAAATTTGTCAAAAGAGTGTCAATTTATTCAACAGTAAATCCAATTTATTACATTTATATTAAAAAATAACGAATTTAGTGACAAATTTAATACGGAATTTATTGTAATAAAAGTTAAAATCTACTATAATTATTCTTGGGTTTTCGGGACATAGCATTACAAAAGATAGTGTTAATTTAACTCTCTATAGTTTTTAATGTCAGAATCGGACATCAATTATGAAGGTGGGGATAGTATGCAAATTGCTATATGCGATGATGAAAAAATAATAAGGGATATTGTGAAAGAAAAATGTGAGGAATATTTCAGGGGACGGGATATTTCTTACACTATTCTTATGTTTCGAAATGGTGTTGAGTTAGTCCAATACAAAGGGAATATTGATATAATTTTTTTGGATGTTGAGATGCCACAGGTAGATGGATTGCTTACTGCTCAATATTTAAGAGATAAAAATATAGAAATACCAATTATTTTTTTAACAAGTCATGCTGAGTTAATGCATAAAGCTTTTAAAGTTAAAGCGTTTCGTTATCTTTTAAAACCTATTAGTCGAACTGATTTTATCGAAGCGTTAGCCAATGCTATTCAAGAAGTAATGGCTGAAAAAATCATTGTAAAGTACAAGGAAACAAGTAGTGTCATAAATGTGAAAGATATTTTTTACATAGAGTCCTTAGGGGATAACACAGCAATACACGCTAAAAATCAATATTTTATAAGCAATGAACCGTTAAAAAATTGGGTCGAAGTTCTTGGAGATCAGGTGTTTTTCCAAACACATAAATCCTATTTAGTAAATCTCCATTACGTAAAGAAAATTGAAAAAGGCATGGTTTATTTATCATACGAATATAGTGTTCCAGTATCTGTTCGAAATACCAAAAAGATAAAGGAAAAAATGGTGGAATATATTCGCAACAATGCGAAGTAGGAGGAAAAACCTGTGGAGTTTATTATTCATTGTATTCTTTTATTTTTGGTTGAAACAATAAAATTAGGAATCGTATTGATTGGTATACTAAGTTTTAAGCCTAAGAGGAGGTTTTATATTTCTATGACCTGTTCAGTATTTATTTTAGGTATGCTATCAATACATATACTATATCGTAATGGCATTAATACGTTATATAATAATACATACTTGTATAATGTGATAACAATATTAGTGATTGCCACCTACCTTTTTGGAGTAGTTGGTAAACGTAAATTATTAATTACTTTTATTTCGTATGCTACTATATCTTTAATTGATATGCTATTATCAGGAATGATATTAATGATATGTAATATAGAGATTAATAGAGTTGGGAAAGAATATACCTTAGATTTATTAGTTAATTCTATCAGTATATTTTTGTTTTTATTGTTGTTTTTAGTTAAATGTAAAACTAATAAGAATTATGCGAATTTATATGTATCATTAAAATTAAGATATGTTGTTATTGTATTAATTGGAATTGTAGGGTGTGGATGGTATATAGCTCCGATACAAATTCTTGGGAATGCACTTAATCAAACAAGTAATAGTACACTTATTGCTTTTGGGATGAGTGTTAGTGGAGTAGTTTTTATTATGATTTGTGTAGGCTTAGTCATTATGAACGATTCAAATAATCATTATAGGAATCTATCTAGTTTAAACGAAAAATTAATAGATCAGCAGAAGAAATATTATCAAACTCTGATAGATAAAGAAAGTTATACAAAACGCTTTAGACATGACATTAATAATCATATATATTGTATGCAGCATTTATGTGAACAAGGAAAGTATGAAGACTTGCTTACTTATCTGCATGATACGCAGGCGCATATAACCGACCTAAACATTGATACTCACCCAGGTAATC
>CAJJLI010000316.1 GCA_905192625.1 uncultured Clostridium sp.
AATATGATTTATAAAGCTTACAAAATCATAAATGCTAATTTTTTTTGTTATTCGTATCATATTATATTTAGTGTGAAAATAACAATTGAGAGAATAATTAAATAATTTACAACTAATAAAAATAATATTACCAAAATAATAAAACGTATTTACAAATTATGACAATTATTATAAAATTAGGTTGCTTTATGTTAATTAGTGTAATTTATATTACAAGAGAGGAGGGAATCTTATCATTCATTATGATCATAAATACATATTAAAAAAGATGTGTTGTACAAGCAGGAAAAAGTATTTAGAGTATTTAGGGCCTTATCATTTAAGAATTTTACAAAAAGCAATGCCATCGCCAGCACCTGGATATGATCCAGAGCCTTTCTTTTATGTAGAGACGGATGATCATATGTTTAAGGGAATGCTACAAGTTACTCCAAAAGAATATGAACAAGGAAAAGTTGGTCGGTTTTACGGGAGGGGGGGAGTGATTCTTTATACCAAAGAAGAGAATTGTTATTATATGTCGAAATACGATTCTGCAACACTAGCTATACGTAAAGCAGTTAATTGGTCTAGAATTCGTTTTGCTATCTTAGTGATTGTTATACTACTGTTTGTTGAAACTATAATTTTGTTTATCTTACCATTATTCCGGTGAGATAATGAGAGGGAGAAATTATGAAGAGACGGGTGTTATCTGGATTATTGGTGATTATAATGATATTTTCGCTAATTCCAATGAATGAAGTTAAGGCACAGGAAACAAAAGAAGAATTGACTGAAGAAAATCTTCAAGAATTAGCTGATTTACAATTGTCTGAAGTCTATGCAGAAGCATTAAGGCAAGCAACGGAATATCAAAAGACGGATGAGTATAAAATGTTGATAGAGGAAGCTTTGCAACAGAAGGAGATAAATAAAGAGGATACACAGATACTAAATCAAACGATCACAACAAAAGAAGTTGTGAGTATTGAAACCTCTGTAGAGGATAATTTGACCGCATTAGATGACTACGCGATATGGAAAGAAGAATATGTGAAAGAGCTAGAAGCTCAAGCGGATTCAATTAGCCAAAAGATGGTTACATTAAACTCTCTCAATGGAAATATTATGAGTAATGAATATCTTGGGGCGTGTGTGAATAGTAGTGGATGTATTACACTTGGAACAACTGGTGGCAATCCAGAATCATCTACGGACAATAATAAAAAACTATTATATGGCTATCCAGGCTCATCCACTACTTATACGACTGTTCGTATTGACGGATACGATCAAAAATTTTATCCAAACGGTGGAATTCAATTTTATCCAGATGGTTCAAAGTGCATTGCAACAATGGTTGTGGGGGATATTACTATACAGCAGGTAGTTGCATTTGATATGAACTATACGACTGGTCGAGAAGACATGGCTCGAATTAAATACATGATTACGAATAATGGGACAAGCAGCCATACGGTGGGAATTCGTATAATGCTTGATACCATGTTAGGAAGCAATGATGGTGTTCCATTCCGAATTCCAGGGATAGGAAATGTTACAAAGGAAATAGAGCTATCAGGAAATAGTATTCCACAATATTGGCAAGCATTTGACAGTTTTGATCAACCGAATGTAATTGCGAATGGTTGTTTTTATAAAAGTGTAAGCAACAAGCCAGATAAAGTGCAGTATGCTTATTGGGGAGATATTAATGGAGTATTGTGGAATTATAAGGTGAATACAAATCAAGGGCTGACCGGTGACAGCGCCGTTGCAATGTACTATAATCCGAAAACAGTAGCTCCGGGTGGACAACGTGTTATTGAAACATATTATGGTATTGGTGATTCTTATGAAGGAAATGAGGAAAGTGAATTATCCTTACGTGTCGCAGCACCTAAATCGTTAATTGCTAATTCACTAACAGGCAATTATGAGTCGAATCCTTTTACAGTTACCGTGTACATAAAAAATAACGGATCAACGACTGCTAAGAATATAAAAGCTACGATTTCACTTCCTTCCACTGATGAATTAACAATGGTTGGGAATGCAAGTAAAACCAAAAGTATTGGCGATCTAGCATCAGGGGTCGAAAAAACAATTACATTTTCAGTTAAGGCAAAGTCACAAAATGTGCAAAAAGTACTGGAGGGAAACATCGCACTGACCTCATCAAATTGTGAAAGTCAATCAGCAGTGTTTCAGATGACATTGCCAAAAGTTACAGTCAATAAGGTAGGAACCATATCTTTAAATAAAGATTCGGTATCATTAGCTATTGGAAAAAGTGAAACATTGATTGCAAAATTAAATAATCTAAGTGGGACCGTAACATGGGTTAGTGACAATCCAACCGTTGCAACTGTAAGTAGTAATGGTATAGTTACTGCAAAAAAAGCGGGAACAGCGAATATTAAAGCTTCCCTTGGAGGGAAAGTTGCTACTTGTAAAGTAATTGTTAGTGGTAGTGGAATCCCAGCCCAAGTTATGTATTTTTCTCCACAGTCAGTAACCATTGATGTGAATGAAGTTAAGAATCTAAAAGGTAATCTCACATTTATACCAAGTAATACTACTACAACCACGATAAAGTCCTGGAAGAGTAGTAATTCAAGTATTGTCAGAGTAACGAATGGTGTGATTACAGGTTTAAAAGAGGGAACTGCAACGGTTACCGCATATTTAGCAGATCGTAATTTATCCGCTACAATGACAGTTACTGTTGCGCATGGGCAACCAGATTTAACATTAGCATCGAATATTAATTTTAGTATAACAGAAGCAGGACCTACAATTCAATTTGGTGGTCATAAGTGGAATCTCTTCGATTTACCGATTGGATTACAATTCAAATTAGGGAATAAAGTAAAATTAGTATACAATGATGATAATGATAAGTACATAGCTTCATTTGGCGATATTGATTTGCCAACGAAAACCAATGATACAGATAAAGATGGAAAACTGACAGCAGAAGCAAAAAAATTAAGAGTAGATGCATATCGTACAATAAAGAATCTTCTTAATAGTGTAGGTAAGAAAACGAATAGTGCATTTTATAATTCGTACCGAAGTTTGATTAAGAAAAGCGGACCAATGGCAATCACCGGAGATAAGAGTATTTTTGGTTATGTTGAATTTACAAGGACATCAAACGGTGGATATGCACTTGGAGCAGGAGAAGTTTGCGTATTATTTACAGCAGGAGTGGATTTGAAATATAATTTTCCACCTGCACCAGTAGTTTATTTAAGATTTAGCATCACTGGAACATTGCAAGCAGGGCTGAAAGTGAAAATGCTAGAAGCAGGAAATCTTGCTAAAGGTGTAGATGTTTCAGGTGAAATTTCCATGGCCGTAAAGCCGCTCGTTGGTGTTGGAGGAAATATAGGAGTTGCAAAGGTTGAAGGAGGTCTAGAGGGTGAAATCAAAGGAACAATCAATCTAAGACCATGGAGTAGTCCAGCTTTTTCTCCTACTAGAGATTTAAAGCTTACCTTAAAAGCGAAACTATACCTATCATATAAGGCATTGTTTTTTATTAATGGTAAAAAAACATGGCCAATCACCGATTTTACAATCTATCCTAAAACCAATAGAGCTGCTTTGCAATCAGAGATTGTCTCGATTCAATCAGAAGACTTAGAAATAATCTCTAATGACTATGCAAATGCACCTTCTTATTTTAACGGAAATAATATAATAGCAGCCAATGCGTTGGATGGAAATACTACTAGTCAAGAAATAAAGAGTAATGTTTTTCCGTATGGAGAACCTCAAATTGCTGAATTGGGACAAGGAAAATATTTATTGGTATGGTTAGATAATGTCAGCCAACGAAGTTCAAATGCAAATGCTACTGCTCTTTATTATTCGTATTATAATGGAAAAAATTGGTCAGAGCCTTTGGTAGTCGATGAGGATGGAACTAGTGATTTTGCACCTCAAATTATTTCAAATAACGATGTGGCATATTTAG
>CAJJLI010000317.1 GCA_905192625.1 uncultured Clostridium sp.
GTAAATAAACCGGTGGGTTTACTATCTCAAAAGGCAGAAAAACAAGATGTTTCCTTAAATGAGCACATTATATCCTATTTGATTGATAATAAAACTTTGACAAGTGAAGGACTTTCACACTTTAAACCGGGTATTTGTAATCGATTGGACCGAAATACGAGTGGAATCGTTGTTGCAGGAAAAAGTTTAATTGGACTTCAAACAATGTCACAGATCTTTCATGATCGTACCATTCATAAATATTATCGATGCATCGTTGTTGGTACAATGACGAAAAGAGAAAAAATATCAGGTTATTTATACAAGGATGAACAAACAAATAAAGTAACCGTATTAAATGATTATGAAATGGATCGTGTGAAAAACAGTCCTACGAATGCAATCGATATGGATTTGTATGATAGAATTGAAACAGAATATGAGCCAATTCTTTGGAATGATGAGTTTACGCTTTTAGAGGTAAAATTAATTACAGGGAAAACACATCAAATACGTGCACATTTGGCAAGTATTTCGCATCCTTTGATTGGTGATTTTAAATACGGCAAAGATTCCGTTAATCGAAAGATAAAAGAAGTATTTGGTCTTAAACATCAGCTACTACATGCTTATCGAATTGAATTTCCGAATTTGGATGGGGAATGTCAGGCGCTTAGCAATAAAGTATTCATTGCGAAAGAACCAAATCACTTTTTGACCATACAAAAACAAATATTTGGATAAGGAGAACCTAAGATGCCATCATGGAATTCAAGAGGATTACGAGGTTCAGTTTTAGAAGAATTAATTAACCTGACCAATGATAAATATCGTGATAATAAATTAGCGTTAATACAAAAGGTACCTACGCCAATTACTCCGATTCGAATCGACAAGGAGAAGAGGCATATTACTTTAGCATATTTTGAACAAAAAAGTACCGTAGATTATATCGGAGCAGTGCAGGGGATACCTGTTTGTTTTGATGCGAAAGAATGTAACGTGGATACCTTTGCATTACAAAATGTCCATGAACATCAAGTCGAGTTTATGAGGGATTTTGAAAAGCAGGGTGGAGTTTCCTTCCTGCTTATTTATTATGTGAAAAAAGATCTCTTTTATTATTTAAGATTTTCAGAGCTTGATGAGTTTTGGCAGCGTGCGAAAAATGGTGGCCGGAAGAGTTTTCGTTTTGACGAACTTTCATCAAAGTATATGATAACAAAGCATTCCGGAATCTTTGTTCCGTACCTTGAAAAACTAAGTCAAGATCTTCAAGAAAGAGATGAAGAGTAATTTTATAAACAAATTCGACTATCCAATGGTTGGAAATAATCAGATAAATTACTTGACATCAAAATTTATATGAATTATAATTGTTACATTGTTGTGGTAGCGAATTATCACGTTAACATGGTAAAGTATAAATAAAAGATAACAAGTTTTATATAGAAGGAGAGGTTGGCATATGGTGGATAAATTATTACATACTCCAGAAGGAGTTAGAGATATATACAATTCGGAATGTGAAACGAAGATGAATTTGGAGAGAAAACTAAAATCAAAAATGTATCGATATGGTTTTCGTGAGATACAGACTCCTACCTTTGAGTTTTACGATATATTTAGCAAAGAACGTGGAACGGTACCTAGTAAGGATATGTACAAGTTTTTTGATCGCGAAGGAAATACGCTAGCATTAAGACCGGACATTACACCATCCATAGCCCGTTGTGTAGCCAAGTACTATAAAGAAGAAACGATGCCAATACGACTTTGCTACTGCGGTTCAACTTTTCTTAATAATAATAGTTATCAAGGCAAGCTAAAGGAATCAACACAACTTGGAGCAGAGCTTATTAACGATTCTACGGTAGAAGCAGATGCAGAGATGATTGTGTTAACGGTAGAATGCTTAAAGTTATCTGGATTAGAAGAGTTTCAAGTTGAAATTGGTCAGGCAGACTTTTTTAAAGGCTTAGTGGAAGAAGCAGCACTTAAAGAAGATGAAGTGGAACAATTGCGTGTCTTGATTGAAAATAAGAATCTATTTGGCGTGGAAGAATTAATTTGCGAAAAACAAATTGAAGAACCTTTAAAGAAAGTATTCTTACAGTTGCCAGAATTATTTGGTTCTATAGAAGTGATATCTTCCATAAAATCAAATCTTAAGAATGAACGGGCGATAAAGGCAATTGATCGCTTAGAACAATTGTTTGAATTATTAAAAGCGTATGGTGTTGAAACATATATAAGTTTTGATCTTGGTATGCTTAGTAAATATAATTATTACACTGGGATAATATTCCGTGCGTATACGTTTGGAACAGGGGATGCAGTAATTACAGGAGGGAGATACGATACGTTGGTTTCGCAGTTTGGGAAAGAAGCACCAGCAATCGGAATGGCGGTATTAGTAGACCCATTGCTGACTGCATTATCAAGACAAAATTTAATTAAAAGTATTGAACCTACCAATACACTAATTGTGTATAAGAGAGAACTGCGAAATACTGCGATCGCATTAACACAGCACTTTCGTTCAGAGGATATGAATGTTGAATTGATTTTACAAGATAGTGAAGTCGATGTAACTACTTATGTTGACTATGCAAAAAGAAGCCTAATTGGAGGAATTTTATATTTAGCAGTTCCAAATGAAGTTACTGTCATTAATGCATTGGATGGTAGCATGACAAATGCAAAAATTAGTGACTTACTAGAATCATAAGTTTGATATATTTTTTAAGGAACTCGGATCAAAAAGAAAGGTTCATGGATTGCTAAACTACGGCAATTTATGTAGGGGAAGAGTATGAAATATATAACAATCGCTCTGGCGAAAGGTCGTTTGGCAAAAAAAGCAATGGAAATACTTGAACAAATCGGAATTACTTGTGATGAAATTAATGATCCTAATTCGCGTAAATTGATTTTTACAAACGAAGACTTAAAGCTAAAGTTTTTTTTAGCAAAGGCAAGTGATGTTCCGACTTATGTTGAATATGGAGCAGCAGATATTGGAATCGTTGGTAAGGATACCATTTTAGAAGAAGGCAAAAAGTTGTATGAGGTGATTGATTTAAAATTAGGACAATGCCGAATGTGTGTTGCTGGACCTTCTAGTGCAAAAGAATTGTTACGACATGGCGAGTTGATACGAGTAGCTACCAAATATCCAAACATTGCAAAAGACTATTTTTATAATAAAAAACATCAAACAGTTGAAATAATTAAGCTAAACGGTTCCATTGAGTTGGCACCGATTGTAGGGTTGTCAGAAGTTATTGTGGATATCGTTGAAACTGGATCCACATTACGGGAAAATGGTTTGGAAGTATTGGAAGAAATATGTACATTATCCGCAAGGATGATAGTGAATCAAGTGAGTATGAAAATGGAAAATGAGCGTATCACCAAGATGATTAATGAACTAAGAGCTTTATTATAACCACGATGCGATGCTAGAATGGAGTTGAGTGAAAGATTTTTCAAATCTTTACACTACCAGTTTGAGTCTGACTACGTCCACAAACTTGATTTGCGCAAAAAGCAGCGCAGAAATGAGGAGAATTATGAGGATTGTTGAATTAAATGAAGAAACCAAAAACAATATATTGGAGAATTTGTTAAGAAGAAGTCCGAATCAATACAAAGAATACGAGGAGAGAGTCCATACTATTATTGAGGCAGTTAGGGAACAGGGGGATAGTGCAGTATTTGAATATACTAAAAAGTTTGATAAAATAGAATTGGATTCCTCAAGTATTTTAGTTACAGAAGATGAAATAAAGGAAGCTTACGAAAAAATCGATAAAGAAATTCTTGATGTTATAAGAAAAGCGATTAAGAACATTGAAGACTATCATGAAAAGCAAAGACAATATAGTTGGTTTGATAGTAAACCAAACGGAATTATACTAGGGCAGAAAGTAACAGCAATTGAAGCGGATGGTGTT
>CAJJLI010000318.1 GCA_905192625.1 uncultured Clostridium sp.
TGATATAGAATTAAGTTTTGTAGGCCTCCTAAAATGTCAAAACCCGAGTTATTAAATGCCGCGATGGAGTGAAATACACTAATTTCAAGTGCTCTTAATGGAGCATAATCTCTAGAAAATACGAGAAAACTTAAAAAGACTCCAACAACTTCAAAGCATAAGGTCATCAATAAAATGGATTTCACTAAACTAACCGCACCTTTAATGGAATTTAAGTTTAAGGCCTCTTTAACTAAAACGCGCCCCTTAACCCCTATTTTCTTATTGGCTAGTATCATAAAACCAACACCAACACTCGTAACTCCTAATCCACCAATTTGAATTAATAGAGCCACAACAAATCGTCCAATTCCATTAAACGTATCCGCAGTATCTACTGCAATTAATCCAGTTACACAAACAGCACTAGTTGATGTAAAGAGTGCATCAATAAATGATACCTCTACTCCATCATTTGCTGAAAATGGAAGCCATAATACAATTGCTCCAATCAATATTACAAATGCAAATCCAAGTACGATTAGCCGCAATGGGCTAATCTGTTTTATGCGTTTCATATTCTTCCTTCTTACAATATAAAGTTTATAGTTATTTAAAAAGTATCACTTAAAATCTATTATAAATCTTAGAATACAACCAATAACATTGTTTATCTTATTATGAATTCTTTAAAATAATACTTTCAATATCATCTGCTACATTCTCACAAGCATCATAGCAAGACTCAAAGCAGTTCATAATGTCTGACCAAATCATTAGTGTAATTGGATCTTTACAAGTTTGGAAAAGGTATTTTACGCTACTTGCATAAAGACGGTCCCCTTCTTCTTCTAAATGATTTAAGTCGATAATCTCTTTTTGAAGTATAGAAGATTTTTTAAAGTTTTTAAATTCAGTAACCATTGTATGAGCACTCTTGCAACAACGTACCAATAGCTCAGCAAACTTTAAAATTTCAGGTCTTAGCTCTTTTACATTGTAAATGTCTAGACGAATTAAAATTTCCTCTACACAATCTGTCACTGTATCAATGTTTTGAGCTAAACTAATGATATCTTCTCTTTCGATTGGTGGTAAAAAATCTTTTAGAAGATAACTCATCATGTTATGCTTAACAATATCACCTGAATGTTCAATTTCATGCATCTCTTTAATTTTGTCTTCAATAGGACTCTGAGAGAAATCTTTTATAATGTCATATAACATTTCTGCTGACTGTAAGCTAAGTGCTGACTGTGCAGCAAATTCATCATAATAACTATATCCTTTTTTGTTCTTCATTTTATTACCCTAACCTTTCAGTTGTTAATTACTAATATGATTATTTCACCTTAGTACTTTAAGTTCTTTATGAAATTACCTCACACGAAACACTATGTACCAATAATTCTTAGAATATCTTCATAAATAAATAAGCGATAACATATCCAACTAAACCACATCCTGGGAATGTAAGTACCCAAGCTACAACCATCTCTTTTACAATGCTCCAATTAACAGAAGATAGTCTCTTAGATGCACCAACTCCCATGATTGCAGTTGTTTTTGTATGTGTTGTACTTACAGGAACACCAAATGTGGATGAAATCAATAAGCATACTGCTCCTGCTATGTCGGCAGCAAACCCTTGGTATGTTTCAAGTTTTACCATTCCCATACCAACGGTTTTAATAATTTTATAACCACCAATTGAAGTACCTAGACCCATAACTACAGAACATAATATCATAAGCCATAATGGTATATGGAAACTTGTAACATTACTATTCCCATTCGCTAAGAACATACCAAGTAAAAATACACCCATGAACTTTTGTCCATCTTGCGCTCCATGCATGAATGCCATAGCAGCACCACCAGCGATTTGTCCATTTTTAAAGAATCGGTTTGTTTTAACTCGGTTCATTCTTCTACAGATAAGCTCAATTATCTTAACTGTAACGAAACCAACTCCAAATCCTAGTCCAGTTGACATCGCAAGACCGTATAAAACCTTAATCCATTCTGCTCCATTAATACCTGAAAATCCGCCTTGGAGTGCAATCGCTGCTCCAGAAAGTCCAGCGATTAATGCATGGCTTTCACTTGTAGGAATACCAAATGCCCATGCCGCTACTGCCCAAATTACAATTCCGAATAGCGCAGCGCAAAGTGCAACCAATGCATCTTTTGAGTTTCCTCCAAAGTCGACCATATTATAAATCGTCTCAGCAACGGTTGCATTAATCATTGTCATGACTAAAACACCTAGAAAATTAAAAATAGCTGCCATTAAAATTGCTTTTTTAGGCGATAAGGCTCTGGTGGAAATACAAGTTGCAATCGCATTTGGCGCATCTGTAAATCCATTCACCCATATAACCCCTAGTGTTAGTGCAACGATGATTAACAACGCTGGGTTATTTAATACCTGAACTATAAATTCAGAAAATGAGATATTCATATTTTTCCTCCATATATCTTTTGTCATATGATTTATTGAAATAATCTAGTCTATAAAAATACTACCTTATTCCATTGTCATTTTGTTATTTTACTATCTTATTCCATAGTTAAATCCATGAATTTGTATTCTGGCTGTATAATAAAAAGAACTTTATCTATTCTTTTTTCTTTCACTTGTTGAACCTTAAACACATAATTTCCAATCTTAATCTCTGGTCGTTCTTCCTCGTTTGGAATATGTCCCATGTGCTCAACTAACAAGCCGGAAATCGTATCATAGTTAATCGACTGCAATTCTACCCCCAACTTGCTATTTAAGTCTTCAATTTCCATACTACCATCTACAAGATATGAATGCTCATCTAATTTTTTAATTCGTGATTCTGAGACATTACATTCATTCATAACATCACCGATAATTTCAACTACTAGGTCTTCCACTGTAACGATACCAGAAAATCCACCATACTCATCAATTAAAATGGCAATATGCTTCTTAGAAGTTTGCAATTCCCATAACAATTCATCTGCATTTTTTGTTATAGGAACAAAGTATGGTTTACTTAAAATTGCATGGATATCCACCTTTTCAAATGACGATTTTCTAGCTTCTAGCATAAAATCCTTCATATTTAATACACCAATGATATTATCAATTTCCCCTTGATATACAGGCACCCTAGAATACTTGCATGCTAACAATCTATCTAAATATGAATCTAACGGGTCGTCTATATTAATTGCAAAGACTTCCACTCTTGGTTTCATAACATCTTTAGCTTTTTTATCATGGAATGAAAAGATTGAGTTAATCCTTTCTTTCTCTCTTAGATTAAATATTCCTTGCTCACTACCTTCTTCAACCATTGCTATAATTTCTTCTTCTGAAACCTTTTCTTCACTATCACCTTTGTTCATACCAATTACTGTTAATACAGCTTTCGTAGATAATGATAATAATGCAATAAAAGGTGACATAATCCTAGAAATGAAATGGATTGGTCGAACCGTTAATAAACTAAATTGCTCTGCTTTTTGTAATGCTACTCTTTTTGGAACTAATTCACCAAATACCAACGTAAAATATGAAAGTATTACAGTAACTACAATCATAGAGATGGTATCTGCTGATGGTATTCCTCTTTCTCTTAGAAAATTACCAAGTAACTGTGAAATACCGGTTGCTGCAGAAGCACTAGAAAAGAATCCAGCAAATGTGATTGCTACTTGAATACATGATAAAAATTTTGTTGAATCTTCTGAAAGGTTCTGAATTAATAACGCTTTCTTATTGCCGTTCTCCGCCAATTTTTTAATCCTATTCTTATTGACTGATACAACTGCCATCTCCGCACCGGCAAAAAATGCGTTGACGAGTGTTAATAACACGATTATAAGCAGCTGCATGATAATACTACCCGGCTCAGGGTCCATAATAATTACCTCCTATTTTTGTACAAATTATAACATTATAGAATCTAAAGAACAATATC
>CAJJLI010000319.1 GCA_905192625.1 uncultured Clostridium sp.
TTTACAAGAGCGCCACCCTCTTTGATTTTAGAATCAAAGGCAATACCAGGGGCTCCATAATAGCCTAGGCTAAAATGAGTTTTAGGAACTGATATAAGATTAACATTTCTGTAAATACCACCGTAGAAAGTAAAATCTGCCATCTGAGGGTATACATCAGAATGGTTTTTATTGTCCACTACTGCATTTACTAGTGCACTACCCTTTTTAAGAGCCTCAGTAAGCTCTAATCGGAACGTAGAATATCCGCCTCTGTGCTCTGTCTCCTTAACTCCGTCAACATAAATTTCAGCGATTGAATTAACTCCTTCAAATTCTAACCAAATTTCATAATCCTCTGGTACATCTGGTCTTTTAATTTCTTTGCTGTAAACAGTTTTACCACGGTAGTAATCATTTCCTCCATCCTGTCCATCCCAGTTATTCCATGAATGAGGAAGTTCAACTTTCATCCATCCCTCTTCCCCATTACTTGGAACTTCCACTGGAAGACTATCGCCCTTTTTAAAATACCATTCTTGATTTATGTTTTGTGTAATTTTCATTATTTTCCCTCTTTTCTCATGAATTTAAAAGTGCCTTTAATTAATCTGTATTTATTAATAAGCAAGACCAAATCCTAGCTCATAATAATTTCCATTCATATCACGGTAGGCATAAGCTTTTCCGTTCTCATCCTTCATTTCATCCGGCATAAACTTATCCTTATCATATCCAGGTACGTCGTTCGGAGATATACATACACCCTCTGCATTTACTGCCAACACACTGTCATCTTTTGGAAGGGTGATAGGCATCTTACCAACTGGTGCGAATCTTCCAAAAATAACATCCAGAGTAGCTGCTGGATAAGTATCAAATCCTGCCAATAAGGCATCTGAATATTTCTCAACATTTCCTACTTCCCATGCTAGTGTAAAGTTAATATTGGATACAACTTTTCCACCGTTTGCATGTACTACTTCTGCTATTTCTGCTATTTTGCTAACATTTGCAAGTGTAGTCTCTATATGTGTAGTCTCTGCAGGTCTTCCTTCATCATCAACATCACATACTTCTTTTTGATCGCAAATATCTAACTCTAAATACCCCTTCGTAGCGTTGAAATACTCACCGGAGCTAGGGTTTACGAATAAAATAGCAACATCCGCTTCTTTATAATTCTCTGTTAAGGTAATGTTTTCTGTAGCCATTTGCTTTCTTAAATCTTCCGTAGCTTTTGCCGCATTTTCCTCATTTTTATTAAAGCATTCTACATAGACCTTCAAACCTTCTTGTTGCGGGGAAAGCGGAAGAACATTGTTGTTCTTTAATAGTACAACTGATTTGCGATGAACATCCTTAGCATCTTCCCAATGCTTTTTCGTTGCTACTATTTCCACTGCCTTAGCAGGATCACGATAAGGATTCTCAAAAAGTCCAAGTTCAAATCTCTCTCTTAAGAGACGTTCTGCAGCTCTATTAAGAGCTTCTTCGGATAAGGTAATTTGCTCAAGTGTGTACCCTTCTGGAACCGGATGACCCTGTGTAGTATAATATCCATTTTGACCTCGTGTATAAGCCTCTTTTGCATCCTCTAAATCATAAGAACCGCTGATGATATCAACACCAGTATTTACCGCAAGAGCTACTCTTTCACAAATTTCTAAATCTTCTACACCCCATGCCATCATCTGTACAATACCAGAATCACTGTTTATATATCCTTCAAATCCCATCTGGTCTTTGAGAATATCCTGAATAAACGTCTTATTAAATGCAAAACCTACCGGAATCCAATCAATTGGATTTCCATTCATATCATACTGCTCGCTGCTCTTTGCTTTTGCTGGTTTTGCATAATATGGCATCATAGACGCCGCTTTCTTTTCTACCGCTGGAATAAATCCTGGTAAATGATATTTCTGAAGGCTTCCCGGTGTTTGGTATACGTTCCATTGTCCTTGTTTATAATGAGGGTCAAATCCATTTTCACGAGCACCGCCACCTGGAAAATGTTTTATAGTCAACGCTACACCATCTTCTGTCACACCATTCTCACTTCCCTGTACCCCAGGAATTAAGTGGTTAAAGATTTCCTTAATCAATTCAGGGTCTTCTCCAAATGTTCCGTAAGTTCTCTGCCATCTAGGATCCGTCATACAATCCGCCATATACATATAGCCTTTTTTCAATCCTACTGCATCCCACTCTTTGCGAATACACTCAGCAAAATCATCGATGATGCTCATATCTTTCATTCCCTTTAGTGCAGCTGCAATCCCCATAGTTCCTGGCCATGTTGCGAATACACCAGAGGCATCATTCATACCGAATACCACTTCTCCATTTTCATTTCTAGAGTTAGAAACTACAACGACTGGAACAAAATGTTCTGACTCTTCCGCAACACGATTCATCTCATTAATCCAATCAGCTAATTCGTCTGGTTTTGGATTTGAACGAAGGATAAACTCTCTTACGTGTTTTTCTTTCATCATTACCGTAGTTCCTTCCGTGGAATTCACCGCGAAAATGGACGATCCTTTTTCTACAGGTTTTTCATCTAGAAGTCCAGTTTCATCTACAAATTCCTTATCTTCTTGCTCAATACCCATTTTCCAAGAGCTTAAGAAAATAAGTCCGATTTTCTCATCTACAGATAGTTCTTCTACAAGAGCTTTCGCACGCTCTTTTGGAGACTTCCTCCAGTCATTGCTAACAGTTAGTTTTCCATCACCATTGATATCTCTAAAATAAAGCCCATTTACACAGATTGGCTCTTTTTGTGTTACACCAATTACCGGTCCATTTTCATTGTTATAATAACGAATCTTATCGCTAGCTTTTAATTTACTCATATGTCCTCCAGTTATCCAATGATAGGCAGTATAATTAATGTAATTATACTGCCATTCATAAAATATTATTTTGCTTCACGCTTTGCTTTTAACTTAGCAACGTTTTCTTCCACTACTTTTTTCTTTAAAGGATATACAAACCATAAAACCAATCCAACACAAAGGAATCCAATCGCTGGTACTAAAGTAGCTGTAGAATAAATACCTTCAATAACTTCTGGTGTCTGAATTTTTTCTGCGGAATTATATCCGATAATTGCTAGTGCCCAACCACCAGCGCCTCCTGCCAAAGCTTGTCCGATTTTTCTTGCAAAAGAATATACTGCATATACAGTTCCATCTTCTCTACGGTTAGTAACTAATTCTTGCTGATCAATAACATCAGTAATATTTGCCCAAATTACTGAATTAAAAAACGCAAGTCCTAAATAACCAATCGCTGAAAGAATTAGGAATATCCACATATTCTCTGTGCGAAGGAAAAACATGATAAAGTATGTTGCAGATGATAACATCATACCTGCAGTAGCTACCTCAACCTTACCAAAACGCTTAGAAAGCTTAACACTTGTTGGGGCTACAATAAAGAGCATAACCACTGTAATAATTACTGTATAAACTGAAATACCAGTTGCATTATTAAAGTATTCTGGATACAGATAGTTATTGATTGTGCTAATCATCAACTGACTAAGCAACAAGAAGATTGCTGCACCAATAATTCCAAGTAACGCACGGCTCTTAAATACCGCTTTAAATGTTTCTAGTGGGTTCACAGGTTTCGTATTTGCTGGTTTTTCAATTTTTACACGTTCCGTTGTTAGCTTATAGCAAATTACATAACATACAATTGCTAATACTGAAAAAACACCAGCTATAATTGTAAATGTATTACCACCACGGATAATTTGATTTCCTTGTGCATCTTTCGTATAAATTAATAAAGGAGTTACAACACCAATCACAAGGTTTGCAAAAGTTGCTCCCATGGAACGAAATGTTGAAAGTGCTGTTCTCTCATCTGCTTCTGCAGTAATTGCAGATGCCATAGATCCATAAGGAATGTTAATCAATGTGTAGAAAACACTT
>CAJJLI010000320.1 GCA_905192625.1 uncultured Clostridium sp.
ACCTGACTATTATGATATAAAAGACAGCCTTGGTGAAATGAAGAATCTTACAGAACAAATGATAGAAGAAACTTTGAAAAACGAAAGTAATTTTGCTTTCATGTGGAATGATCATTTTATTCGAGTTTATACAAAAAGTGCAAAAGAAGCATGGAATATTATTGAAACGCTTCAAAAATAATGAATAGCCGTCAATCAAAAAAATATGATTATAAAACTGCGCAAGCCGCTTACTATCATGGTAAGCGGCTTGCATGACATTATATAATTACTTATAGCTTTAATCAAAATAAAACATATCTTCAAATTTTTTATCCAACGCGATACATAGGATAAGGGCCAACTTGGCAGTAGGATTAAATTGTCCAGTTTCAATCGAACTAATCGTTTGGCGGGATACGCCAATTAATTTGGCCAATTCTCCCTGTGACATATTTTTTTCAACTCTAGCTATCTTAAGCCTATTTTTTAAAACCAATTCTTCGTTCATTATAATTACCTCAAACAAACTAAAATATAATTAAGTAAACCAAAAATAACCGCTAACAAACTTGTTATAAACGTAAAACGATGTACTTTTTCTTTCGTATAGCGATATTTAACGAATGCCTCACTGGATGTAAAGCAAAAGAATAGTGAAGTAATTGCTGAGAAAGTGCTACTACTATCACCTTTGAAAAGATTGAACACTGCAATGAATATGTATAGTATGCAAAAGAATACAAAGCCATGGTTTCTACCTTTATACTCCAAAAATTCCTTGCCTTCATCTTTTCCTTCTTTTCTACTTTTTTCTAATATAATTTCTTTATTTATCATATAGCCTCCTCAATGATATAAAAATTGTACTGATATTTCTATTAACTTGAGGTAACTATAGCATAGGAAAAATTTTGTGTCAAGCACACTTGTCATTTATACATTATATGTATAATGATTCATCTTCACTTACTAGCGAACATATGCAACCATTTCTCTTTGCTCTATTTTAGCCAATCCAATTTTTTGATAAAATTTATTGTCTACTTCATCATATAAATCCGTAATTACCAAAAACATTCTTACATCTTTGTACTTATCAAGTACGTACTGAAAAAGTTGTGTTCCAATTCCTAATTTTTGATAATCATGATGTACAATCAAATCTTGCACAATTATGATATGTTCTCCGTCACCAACACAACGAACAAAACCAATCAGCTTGTTATTTTCATATGCTCCATAAGAAAATAAAGAATTTGTAAACGCTCTCTTTAACTTCTCATCATCTTGTAGATAGGCCCTCCAGTTTTCCGATGCATAGATTTCCTTTATTTGCTCAAAATCATTTTCGTTTGTTTCATAATAATTAATATTATTTAATTTATTTACTTTATTATTTTCCATATCGTTTTCTTTCCTTTCCCCCATATGTACATGTCTATAAATCTTATTTGTGACTTAAAACACTCTAGTATCATCAATTTAGCTGACTGAATTCATATTTACTTCATGGATTTCATAATATAAATCTACAGTATAGCGATATTTTTAAAAATTATAGTTCCATGGCTATATAATTATTGCTAATATCCGTAACAAAAAGTAGATGCATCCACAAAATTCCATCTAATATAATTTATTATAGTTTATGCATCGGTTTAACACCAGCTAATATTTTTTATAGCAGATAATTATTCAAATATCTCCATACCACATATTTATATTATTACAGTTTCTATATCCTACTAAATTCAGGCATCCTGTATGAAAAGGTTCCAGAAATCAATTTTAAAATAAACTATTTCTAAATATCCCATATAAAAAAGTCTCCTTCCACTCCTTAGTTACAGAAACAGATTTCTGTTCATTACTAAGTTTTGAAAGAAGACTTCAACATTTAAATAATATCAAATTATATAATTTTACTGATTATTTATCACTGAAATTTTAACATTGCACTTCGATTAATTACCGCAGTGTTATAAAGGAACAAAACATCTTGTGTTGTAAATTCCATAACTTCTGGTAAATAAGACATCGGTGCGAATCGCATATCGATTACAGTAATCTTGGCATAAGCATCCAGTAACAATGGTGCAATGCTACTTGCGTAGGAATCTCCAAATAAAATTAATTCTCTATCATTTGTTGCATAAGGATTTGTAATAGTTATAATGGGTGCTAAGCCTTTGAGAAATACGTTATATGCTACATCTGTGCCTAATTCATCAAGGAAATAGACTCCTTGAAATTCGCCTACACCATAAATATCTACGGTTGCCTCATCGGTTACTTTGTTCGTCATATAAATTAACGATTCCTCTGGAATCACATCCATATGCTCACTATGGACCCCTTTAAAATTCTCTACGATGTTTTCTTTAAAATCATCCTTATTAACTTTAAAATCCATATAAGTTCCAAGTTCATTTACAACTGGAAACAATCTTTCCTGACGCCAATGATGATCTGTTTTATAATAATCAGTAATCGATAGTTTATCCATAATAGGAATGTATTGCATATCCTTTACTTCGTTCGTAAGAATTTCAATCATACTTTTATAGTTTTCCTTTGAAAAACTAGGATTTTCTATAAAATATCCCTTATCTGGAATAACTGAATAGTACACTTTCATATTAGAATTTAATAGAGTTTCATAAGCGCGATTCAACTTTTCACTCATACTATGAATATAATTTTCGTCATATGCTTCCATCTTCGAGAAAACATAATCTCCTGCAAAATACAGTCCATTTTCATCTGGCTTATCCGAAGTAAGCATTAATACAGGTGTTCTTATTTCATCTGCAATTGCGTCATTTTTCTTTTCATCTAGGCTATTACTTATACTTCTACCTACAAATATACTAAAACCAATGAAAATAATCCCGGCTAACAGCCCAATAAATATTCTTTTCTTCTTCATAACGTTACTCATTCAATGACAAGAAGCTGTCCATTATTTCTTGTGGACTAAAGTTTGTCATTACTAAAATCACTAAATTACCAATATTATCAACCAATACACTTTCTGGATCTACGCCAACACAAATCCATTTTCTTGGATCTACTTTTTCTTTTATTTCTTTTTTTAGTGCTTCCATATCGGTACCATCTTTAACACGTGCTAAGCAAACAGAATGAGCAATTGATGTTACAGATTCTGAAGCTAATGCTTCTTCAATGTCCATATTTTCCACTCCAAAATAATAAGAAGTAGTATCTTTTTCGATTTCGGTATCAAATCTCATCGGCATTTCAGAGGCAACATTGCTATATATCGCATCCATGATTTCTTCCAAAGAAGCCGTAGCGATATCTACCTTAATTGGCTCATGGTTCGAATCTGGTGTATTATTTGTATCAGATGTTTCAGGCTTATCTGTTGTGTCTGAACCTTCAGTGGAATCAGTACCTCCTATTGCAACAACGTCTGAATCCGTGGAATCACCACCTGGTAAAGTTGTTAAGTTTTGATCGTCATCTGCTTCTATTGTAGTTTCTGGATTACTTGTTGTCTCAGTACCAGAGCCTACATCCAAATTATCGTTTTTTGATTGACAAGCAAATAGCATGGCAGACATGGATAAAATCACTGCCCCTGTTATTATCTTCTTATGTAGTTGTTTTCTCATTTTAATTAAATCTCCTTATGTTCATTTAAATTTCATTCATAAATTAGACGAATCAAAAAGAGAAAGGTTCCTGAAAATAAATAAAACATGAATTAATGAGTATGATTATATCGATACAGTATTTACGTCTTCATACTCACTTCTTCATTAAAACTTTACTTATCTAATGATAAGAAGCTATCCATAATTTCTTGTGGACTACTATTTGTCATAACTAAGATAACCAAGTTTCCAATATTATCAACCAATACATTTTCTGGCTCTACACCAACACAAATCCATTTTCTTGGATTTACTTTTTCTT
>CAJJLI010000321.1 GCA_905192625.1 uncultured Clostridium sp.
GATTTTATTGCATTCCATGGTGTTGATAAGCTTAGAGTTCGCGAGATTGATATGAAAACTGGTTTAGCAAGTAATAAATTTAGAAGCTTGTCGTTTGATGCGATTGTAAATGGAGTAGGATATTTGCGTTTAAAGAAATCCTTATTTGATAACGATGCTCTTGTTCTTGAAGACAGACAATGCAATATTGTCCAGTTGTGTCATCCGGATAAAACTCCATATATAACAGTGGACTTTGATACACCGTTGTTTGGAGTATGGGCTCCATCAAAAAGATCAGTGCCTTTTGTATGCATTGAACCTTGGTTTGGTAGATGTGATGGTGTTGATTTTCATGGAAACATTGAAGAGAAAGAGTATATAAATGTTTTAGAGATGAATGGTGTCTTTCAGCGAAGTTATACGATACGTTTTGGTAGTTAATAACATTATAAAAAAAATGGGCTATCTTCAAATAGATTTTGTATGTAAGTAGATATGTTTTTCTTACGAGAAACATGGGAACAAGCATAGTAATTATCTATTTTTCGATAGCCCTTATTTTATGTGTTAGCTAATGAAGCAAACATTATTTTGGTTGTTTACCGATATAAGCTAAGATACCACCATCAACATAAAGAACATGTCCGTTTACAAAGTTAGAAGCTTCAGATGCTAAGAATACAGCAGGACCAGCAAGGTCTTCTGGAGTTCCCCAACGAGCAGCTGGAGTCTTTGCAATAATGAATTCATTGAAAGGATGTCCGTCTTCTCTTAATGGTGCAGTCTGAGGAGTTGCGATGTAACCAGGTCCAAGGCCATTACATTGGATGTTGAATTCACCGTATTCAGATGCTATGTTCTTTGTTAACATTTTTAAGCCACCTTTAGCAGCAGCATAAGCAGATACTGTCTCACGACCTAATTCACTCATCATAGAGCAAATGTTGATAATTTTTCCGTGACCCTTTTTGATCATGCTAGGTATAACAGCTTTTGCCATGATAAATGGTGCATTTAAGTCAACATCAATAACTTGTCTGAATTCAGCAGCAGACATTTCATGCATAGGAATACGTTTAATGATACCTGCATTATTAACTAAAATGTCAATAACACCTACTTCTTTTTCGATTTGAGCAACCATAGCGTCCACTTGCTCTTCGTTAGTTACGTCACAAACATAACCATGAGCAGTGATACCAGCTTCTTTATATGCTTCAATTCCTTTATCTACTAATTCTTGTTTGATATCATTAAAACAGATGGTTGCGCCAGCTGCAGCATAACTGCTAGCAATTGCAAAACCAATACCATAAGAAGCACCAGTAACCAATGCTACTTTACCTTCAAGTGAAAAGTTCTTTGTATAATCCATTTGAATACCTCCATTAAAATATTAGAATTACTTAAATAATGTAAAATGCTAGTAATTTAAGCCCTTACATTTATTTATTGTGTCACCCAGTAATTACTTTAATAATTATATCTCAATGGACTGGAAAAATCAAGTGATATTAAAGTCGAAAGAGTTAAGCAAAGTGTGTAAGCGCTTTCATTTACCCTATTTGTGGCTTGTTTTCAGAGAATAAATTTATCCAAATTTTTGACTTAGTGAAAGTTACTTGTTATTTAGTGATGAAACTAAGGATACTTATGTTATAGTTTTGAAAGTGACTTATTGTTATTTTCTTGAATAAACAAGGAATATTGTTTATAATACACAAATAGAAAAAAATAACTTTAAGGAATCCAAAAAAAGTGATACACTAGCTTTATAATAATTGTATGAAAGAGGTTACTATGTTTCAAAAATTTTATCCGGGAGAATATGTTGATTCTTCATTTGACATAAATTATAAGGACCTTTATAAGCAAGGTTATCGTGGTTTAATATTTGATGTAGACAATACACTTGTTGAGCACGGTGCAGACGCTTCCAATGAAGCTCTTGCATTAATGAAACAATTAAAAGAGATCGGGTTTAAAGTATGCTTTTTATCGAATAATAACGAAGAACGCGTAAAAAGATTTAACAAAGATATCAATGGTTTATATATTTTTAAAGCGAACAAACCTTCAAAAAAGGGGTATCAAAAAGCGATGGAACTTATGGGCACGGATGTGAATAACACGATTTTTGTTGGTGATCAGTTATTTACGGATGTGTATGGTGCAAATCGAATTAAACTTAAAACAATTCTTGTAAAGCCTATTGGGAAGAAAGAAGAAATACAAATTATAATCAAACGATATTTCGAACGAGTTGTTTTATATTTTTACGAACGCAGTTTAAAGAGATGAAAGGCACGGTAGGGTAAGGGATGAGAAAAAATATCATTTTAATAGGCTTTATGGGGAGTGGAAAAACAAGTGTAGGTATGCGTCTTGCTAAAAATCTTTCGTATACTTTTCTTGATACAGATTCCTTGATTGTAGAAAAAGAGGGGCGATCCATTTCTGAAATATTTGAAACTTCTGGGGAAGAGTATTTTCGAACTTTAGAAACGGAACTATTAATAGAATTAAATACGAATTTGGAGGGTGCGGTACTTTCAACTGGTGGTGGAATGCCAATGAAAGAAGAAAATAAAAAATTATTGCGTTCCTTAGGACGAGTAATATTTTTAGACGCATCCAAAGAAACTATTTTACAAAGAGTAGAAGGGGATACAAAACGTCCATTGTTAGCCAATTCCAATCGGGAAGAAAAAATTCAGGAGCTACTGATGAAACGTATCCCTAATTATATTTCATGTGCACATGCCATGATTCAAACCAGTGACAAAACGTTTCAAGAAATTATAAACGAAATTGACCAGCTTAACTTGTAAGGAGGTTTCTATGAATTTATTAGTAATCAATGGACCGAATATCAACTTCTTAGGAATTCGTGAAAAAGGTATTTATGGGACGAAAGATTTTAATTCTTTGCTTGAAATGTTAGAGGTGAAAGCAAAGGAGCTAGGTATTACAATCGAAACATATCAAAGCAATTGTGAAGGTGAGATTATTGACCGAATTCAAAAAGCATATTATGATAAAGTAGATGGGATTATTATTAATCCTGGTGCTTATACTCACTATAGCTATGCAATTAGAGATGCGCTAGCTTCCATTGATGTTCCAAAAATTGAGGTGCACATCTCTAATGTACATAAAAGAGAGGAGTTTCGTCACGTTTCTGTGACGGCACCAGTTTGCACAGGACAGATTGTTGGTCTTGGTTTTCAAGGATATTTATTTGCGGTTGATGCTATATTAGAATTAACTGCTAACAATAATTAAAATATAAGGATAGAAAGGTAAGCCATAAATGTATTGTTTATGACTAAAAATGGGTAAAAATATGAAAAAAGAAGCTCAAGTTTATGAAATTATGGATAAAGTTTCTGTGGATGCTATTATTGTTTTAAATCGCCATAATAGGAGATATCTTACTGGATATTGTGGTGATACTGGGGTAGCATATATTAGTAAGAATAAGAAAATAATATTTACTGATTTCCGTTATATTTATCAAGCAGAAGCGGACGCAGTAGGTTTTGAAATTGTAGATATTACGGACAAAGGATATGCAGCATCCATAGCAGAAGTTGCAAAAAATGAAAAGGTAGCTACCCTTGGATTTGAAGAAGTTGAACTTAACTATGCAGAATATAAAGCATATGTTAAAAACTTAGAAGATATTAATTTTGTTCCAATGAAGGATGAATTATCAAACCTTCGTATGGTGAAAACGCAAGAAGAACTTGAAAACATAAAAATGGCAGAGCATATTGGTGATATTGCATTTACTAAAATATTAGACGATATTAAGCCAGGAGTAACAGAACTAGAAATTGCTGCTAAGCTTGAATATATTATGAAGACAAATGGTGCGGAAGGTATTTCTTTTGATCCTATTGTTGCATCTGGTATCAATTCATCAATGCCACAT
>CAJJLI010000322.1 GCA_905192625.1 uncultured Clostridium sp.
GTGGAAGTATTTATGTCCAATATGTCGAGCATACAAATATCATTTTTAGTTCTTTTAATATAATTTTAAAATTATATTGTTTGATATTATACGATGAAATGAGAAAATGAAAAGGAGCTAAGAAAATAGAAATATAGAAAAATAATATCTTTCTAAATGAGTTTTATTGTCAATTATTGGAATGACTGTTATAATAAAAGAGCAATTGATAGATTTATGCGCTGGATGCAGAGAGGAAGAAACATATATGACAACATTATATTTTATCAGGCATGCGGAACCTGACTATTCAAACCATAATGATAGGGAGCGAACTCTAACACAAAAGGGAAAAGAAGATAGAACATTAGTAACGAATTATTTAAGTGATAAAAATATAGATGTTGTATTGTCAAGTCCATATGCTAGGGCTGTTGATACAGTAAAACATTTCGCAGATACATATGGGTATTCAATCGGTATGGAAGAAGCGTTCCGGGAGAGGAAAATAGATAGCGTATGGATCGAAGATTTTACTACATTCACAAAGATGCAGTGGAATGATTTTAACTATAAACTGTCAGATGGTGAATGTTTAAGAGAAGTACAAGTGCGTAATATACAGGCGGTTATGAAACTATTGCGTGTGTACGAGGATAAAAATATTGTTATTGGTAGTCATGGGACAGCTCTTAGTACGATTCTAAATTATTTTAACCCAAGCTTTAGTTTTGACGAATTTCAAAGGATAAGAGGCATAATGCCATGGATTGTGAAAATAACTTTTAGGAAAGATACAGTGATTAGTATAGAAGAAATCGATGTATCTGGGGGTGAAATTGTATGAAAACAATGACTGTAGATTTATCAACAATGGTACCAAAGGGAAAGGTAAGAAGTGAAGTTACAAATCAGTCCAGTATTATATTATAACGAATGGTAAACCAGAAACCTGGGGACGGAAGGACAATCCATTGGAAGAAGTTTTAAAGGAGATAGGGAAAACGAAACCAGAACTCGCATATTCGTATCAATCACAAAAAAAGATTACTTGCCACGGAAAAATCTTCTTTAAAATGTGCCTATCAGATTTTCAAGACATCCGTGATTTTTTCTCTGAACTTAATTTATTACCTAGAAAATAAGACTTAATTGATCGATTGAATTTGATGCTGGATTAGTTCGGATTAAATTTTAAAATGGCAATCAATTCAGAGTAATTATTACATTTGACATGGTTAGTGGAGAAAAATGAAAACACAGTTTTGTCACGTAAGAAGAAACGTTAAGGAAATCGATAGGTATATAAAAATGAGATGATGTATGGCTTTGCATATATCGAATAGAATAATATTATGTAAGAACTCTATTAATAAAATTGGAGGAAGATATGGTATGGGACGGAAGCTTAAATTAATTAGTTTAACCTTTCTATTGCTTATTGGTTTAGTGGGGTGTAGTACAAAGGAGGACGTTTTAGAAAGTAATATTACTAACAAGGGTGAGTTTATAGAAAGTGATACCACTATGAAGGGTAAGTCTGTAGAAAGTAACATAACGAGCAAGGATGAGTCTTTAGAAAAAGACAATAAACCTGAAAATGAAAATTCAACAGAAACAGAATCACAGGAAGTCAAAAGTAATGATGATGTCTTATTAAATGAAGAAGAGACAAAATTAATAAAAATATTGGAAGGATTTTCGGAGGCATATTTTAGAGGAGATAAGAAAGGTATGAGCTCCTATCTAACGGATGGGGTAGATATTGAGGATTATAACTATATGATGAATAAAACAGATATCTATGACACAACAGAAATTAAGGAATTTACAGGTGATATCAGTGATATTAAGGATGTGAATGAAATTGCAGTACAATATCCTTTTATACTTGAAGGAGAAGATAGTATAACATATTTAGGGCTTGAATTTATAAAAATGTCAGGAGAATGGAAAGTTTCAAACTTTTATTTAGAAAAATAATAAGTACAGGATTTGTATTCGATAAGAGAAAACCTAGATAACTTCACGGTTTTCTCTTTTTTGTGCTTAAAAACAGTTCGTGTAATAAAGAAAGCTGTAAGGGCATAAAAGTTTATGTATGTGAATTGAATAAAATTCTATAATTATGTAAAAAGTATCTTTGATTATCTTACTGCCTAGATATAGTCTGTTGATAGAAAAGGATAAAGGAATCATATGAAAAGAAAGCAATTAAGGCGTAAAATGGTAGGTAGAATACGAAAGTATGAAAATGAAATGCCATCTATGGAAACATATTTAGAAAAGGAATATTTAGATAAAGACAATAATGCTGTCATTCGAATTTTTGCATACGATGGTATTGAATGGTTTGATAAGTTATCCATTGGAAACCAAGCTACATTAAATCAAGACATTTACGACTTTATCGATCGAAAGGCATATTACATTCCAATCCGTTATCCGATTATAATTCAGTTTGAAAATGTAGAATTAAATGAAGAAGAGCAGAATCAAATCATACGATTAATTAAAGAATATTATGCTTCAATATTATTTGATAAGCGTATCGATTTACATTTTAATTTTATTACAATTCTATCGTTGTTTATTTTAGGAATTATCTTGCTTATTATATATTTTACTATGAATACAGCGGAAGTTGGAGCGGTATTTTCAGAAGTATTGTCCATTGCAGCATCTTTTGCTTTGTGGGAGGCCGTGGACTTTTTTTTGCTGGAACGAAAAAATATATCGAAAGAAAGATGGAATGCAGGGCAGCTGACGATTAGTGATATACGTTTTATTACCAAAGAGAAATAAATATATTGAAATAATTGGAATATGATGTTATGATATGGAAGTAACTCTACTTAAAACATTCAGTTAAGGAGGAATTAGAATATGAAAAAGAATTTATGGATGGTGAACTATAATTAACTGAATAGGGCATTTTTTTAGCTGTAGCGCTAAAACTATGCGATTTTTTAAGTACCTTTATGAATACTGTTGACTACAGGACGCATGTTTGGTGTGTCTTTTTTTTGTACGCAAAATAGCCATGGTAAGTAGAATAAAGCTGCTTATTGTGGCTATTTTTATGCCCTAAAATAGGGATAGAATGGTGCAAAAATGGCTAGCCCATTGCGCATATCTGTTTATGAAAGGAAAAGGTGATTATTATGGTGAAAAATAAAATGTTAGTTATAGAGAAAGTAAGTAAGGATAAAATCATGAGAATTATAAAAATGAATGCGAAGAATAAGGCAGAAGTAAAAAGGAGAAAACAAATTGAAACGACTAAAATATTATATATTAAATATGAGACCAACCAGTGATACGTATGAAGAAATGTATGAAGGAAAAATGTTTGAAACGTTTATTGATAAGGATCCGATTGAACACAATCATGCTGTTTATTGGGATGGTGAGATTGGATACGAAATCACAAAAAGTAACCGACTTGAATTATCAAAGCCAACGATAACAATTCATATTCCGATGAAGAATCTAAAGGTTGAAGATACAAGTACAGCAGCGCTTGATTATATCTTACGCTCTTTTATACCTTATATCAAAACATTAAATGAGTTAAACGATAATCGGAAGCGAACGGCAAAGGAAAATGGCCATTATTATATTTATGAACCCAATAATAAGGTTTTAAAAAGAAATGTGATAACAGCAAAAAAGGTTTCTCAAAAGTATTATGCCAATCCTACCAAGAATACGATAATCCCGATTGATGGTGCGAAGGATGTTCCGGCATACCTTTGTGCAAACATTATGATTCAAGTACAATTACCAATTGGAAAGCATAAAAAAACAGTACAGATGTTAACGAAAGACTTACCAGATATGGTCAATCGATTTATCGATGAATTTCAGCAGGAAGGTTTGAATAATGCCGTAGAGCTAAAAAGGAAGCAA
>CAJJLI010000323.1 GCA_905192625.1 uncultured Clostridium sp.
ATCCTTCAAGGTGCTGCTTAAGGAAATGCAGTCCCTGTCGCTGAACGTCGAAGTAAAAGGGTTTGAAATAAGTGAAGATGGAATACAATTTATTCCAGCAAAAGCAGAAATTGATCAACTACAAATTGTAGTGTTTTCAGAAAAAATTTCTCATCCAAAACATGTTCGATATGCATGGGCAGATAATCCAGAATACGTGAGTTTATATGGCAGTAACGGGTTACCAGCAGTACCTTTTAATACCACTATATATTGTGGTATATAATTAAAAACTGAAAAAACCAACAATATGTAGTAGACAAAAATTTTTATTGTGGTATACTATATATAACGGATCTTCAAAGCAAGACTGTCTGAAATGTTACAAAAGACGGTCTTGCTTCTATTATGAGAAGATACATATCGAATGGAAAGGATGAAAGAAATGAAAGTTATTAAGCGTGATGGTAGGGTGGTAGATTATGACAGAAGTAAGATTCTTCTTGCCATTCAAAAAGCAAATGACGAAGTCGAAATTAAAGAAAAGATTACAGAGCAAAAAATCGAAAAAATAGTTGCAAGCATCGAACATTTAAAAAAGGACACGATGCATGTTGAAGAGATACAAGATTTTATTGAACAAAAATTAATGGCAGATGGTAAGTTTACCTTAGCCAAAACATATATTATTTATCGTTATACAAGAGAATTAGTTCGAAAAGCAAATACAACGGATGAATCCATTATGAGTCTTATTAAAAACAGTAATAAAGATGTTATGGAAGAAAATTCGAATAAGAATGCAGTTATTGCTTCAACGCAACGTGATTTAATTGCTGGTGAAGTTTCTAAAGATTTAACAAGAAGATTATTACTACCAGAAAAAATATCCAAAGCTCACGATGAGGGAGTACTTCACTTCCATGATGCTGATTATTTCTTACAATCCATTTTTAATTGTTGCTTAATTAATATAAAAGATATGTTAGATAATGGGACTGTAATGAACGGAAAGCTAATTGAAAGCCCAAAAAGTTTTCAGGTAGCATGTACAGTTATGACACAGATTATATCAGCAGTTGCAAGTAGCCAATATGGTGGACAATCTGTAGATATAAGACACTTAGGAAAGTATTTAAGATATAGTTATAAAAAATATCAAGAACGTTACCAAGAACGTTTTAAAGGCAAGTTGTCCGATGAAGTCATTGAACAAATTGTACAAGAACGTTTACAAGACGAGCTAAAATCAGGTGTACAAACCATTCAATATCAAATCAATACATTAATGACAACCAATGGTCAATCACCTTTTGTGACATTATTCTTAAACCTTGACAAAGATGATGAATACATTGAAGAAAATGCAATGATTATTGAGGAAGTTCTACGTCAACGTCTTCAAGGAATCAAGAACGAAAAAGGGGTATATGTTACTCCAGCTTTCCCAAAACTTATTTATGTATTAGACGAGCATAATTGTTTCAAGGGTGGAAAATACGATTATATTACAAAATTAGCAGTGCAATGTTCTGCGAAACGTTTGTATCCAGATTATATTTCAGCAAAGAAGATGCGTGAAAATTATGAAGGAAATGTATTTAGCTGCATGGGTTGCCGCAGTTTCTTAACACCTTGGAAAGATGAAAACGGTAATTATAAATTTGAAGGACGTTTCAATCAAGGTGTAGTAAGTCTTAACTTACCTCAGATTGGTATTATTGCCCAGGGAGATGAAGAAGTATTTTGGCCATTGTTAGATGAAAGACTTGCTCTTTGTTATGAAGCTCTTATGTGCAGACATCGTGCGCTTGAAGGAACGTTATCTGATGTTAGTCCAATCCATTGGCAATATGGTGCCATAGCAAGATTAAATAAAGGTGAAACAATCGATAAGTTATTACACGGTGGATATTCCACGATTTCTCTTGGATACATTGGTTTGTATGAAGTAACAAAACTTATGAAAGGTGTTAGTCATACAGAAGCTGGTGGAAGTGAATTTGCATTTAAGCTTATGAATCGATTAAGAGAGGCTTGTGATACATGGAAGAGAGATACCGGTATTGGTTTTGGCTTATATGGTACACCAGCAGAATCTTTATGCTATCGTTTTGCCCGTATTGATAAAGAAAGATTTGGCGAAATTGCGGACGTTACGGATAAGGGATATTATACAAATTCATACCATGTAGACGTTAGAGAGCATATTGATGCATTTAATAAGTTTACATTTGAAAGTCAATTCCAAGTAATTTCTTCCGGTGGAGCAATCTCATACATTGAGATTCCTAATATGAGACACAACATGGAAGCACTTGAAGAAATTGTTAAATTTATATACGAAAATATTCAATATGCGGAATTTAACACAAAATCGGATTATTGCCATGAATGTAGCTTTGATGGTGAAATCATCATTAACGAAAATCTGGAATGGGAATGCCCGAATTGTGGAAATAAAGACCATTCTAAAATGAATGTAACGAGAAGAACATGTGGATATCTAGGTGAAAATTTCTGGAACGTAGGTAAAACAAAAGAAATTAATTCAAGAGTTCTACACGTCTAATGATAAACCGTCCCTTACTGTAAGATAAAGCAGTGAGGGATGGTTTTGTTGTTCATTTATAGATTTATATATTTAATTAAAGTAAGACTTTTAACCGATTGCAAAGGATGGAGTAAATAATGTATTATGCAGATATAAAAAGATGTGATGTTGCCAATGGACCTGGTGTTCGTATTTCACTGTTTGTCAGTGGATGTACCCATCATTGTGAAGGATGTTTTAATGAAGTAGCGTGGGATTTCCACTATGGCGAATTATTTACGGAAGAAACGATTGATAACATAATAAACCTACTAGATTCTTCCTATGTTCGAGGTTTAACACTTTTGGGGGGAGAACCGTTTGAATATGTGAATCAGCAAGGTTTGTTGCCTTTGCTAAGAAAGGTAAAAGAACGTTTTCCATCCAAAGATATCTGGTGTTTTTCCGGATATTTATTCGATAAAGATATTGTAGGGTGTATGAGTGAAAAATGGCCAGAAACAAAAGAGATGCTTTCATATATCGATGTTTTAGTGGATGGTAAATTTGAACAGGATAAGAAGAATGTTAATTTACGTTTTCGTGGCTCAAGCAATCAACGCATTATAAAGGTAAAAGAATCGTTAGCAAGTGAGTCCATAGTTCTTTGGAATGAATAATTTCGGCAGAGTCAAAAGATAGTCTATGCAATTTAATGAGCTTATCTTCGTTACCCTTTAATTGCATGGATGAGTTGAGGTTGTGCATGAAATCAATTGGCGTACGAAAGGATAAATGCGCGGGGAAGGAAATCGTATGGGACGAATATTGAATGCTCTAAGGTATGGAAATGCGAAAACAAAAAGGTACATTATTTCGATTGCTCTTTTATTAATCCTTGGGGGAGTGAGCATAATAAGAGCGGTCCGTTTCGGATCTCCATTGTGGGCAATGGTTGGAGTATTTGCATTTCTATTGGTGGTAGTATTTATAAATTCTCTAAAGTTTATAGAAGGGCAAGAGCTAAATCCTAGAAATCAGAACAAAACGAAAGATAGGGATAGTTTCGATAAAGAGAAGAGTTTTAAAGACAAAGGTAAAGATGTATCCTCAGTTGATGAAGATGAACAAGAGGCGGATGAATTAGCGACAGAAAACGAAAATTATATCGAACAATACGATGAGAAAAAACTAAAAAAACTCTTCTATTATTATAAAGTAAAAAAGAATCACATTCCTATTCTTATTGATTCGTGGGAAAGCAAGAAGATTAAGCAATGTCCCGCTTATTTATGGATGGATGACTGCACACCCCAATCATCAGGGATCATTAGGGACTGCCATCTCCGAGGCAA
>CAJJLI010000324.1 GCA_905192625.1 uncultured Clostridium sp.
AAGTTGTTTGAGGGCTGCTTTGAAAACAGTAGTCGATACTCGGAGATTTGTCGAGAATTTGATAAAAAAGGAATTGGCATCTTCCACCATGATATTCAGATTGAGGCAGACCCGGAAGATTTAGCGGGTGCGACTCCTGTCGACAACGAGTAAAAAGGAGGTACATAGATGCACTCTGAATTTGTAAGAGAACAAAGAAGGTATACACAGAAAGAACTCTGTAAGATATTTTCTTGTCCGGAAGATAAAACAGTATCAATTCTACGCAAACTCAAGGAATTCGGAGTCTTAAAAGCTGTAAAGGCGGAAGAAAAACAACGAGATATGTCAGAACTTGTCGAGGAAGATATAGAGATTTCTGATGTTGAAGTTGGTGAAAACGAATACCTTTATGTATTTACCTTTGTGGGCATCATCGTTGTATTCGGTGTGGTTTTGAAGTGCTATCCGAAGTATCTGTTAAAGGCAACTCAGCCAGAACGAGAATTGATACAAGTCATTAAAGTTTTGGAGAAGTACAATTCAAAAGAACAGATTATTCGTATGTTTAATGATAGCAGCGAAAGTAGGTCGTTTAACCTGTTAGCTGTTCTTCTGTTTTTACTGCAAGACTATTACGAAAATGGCGTATATGATAATAGGGATGACATAGTTGAATGCAATGGTTCCGGCGAGATAATTTGGGACAAGACAATTAATGAAACTTATGCAATGATTTCTAACAATCGTCCATATTATGTAGCTTTGCAAACCAAGAAACGCATCACTAATGAGCATGACTATTTCAAACGTCTACACGAATGTGTACTCACGATTGCATCAAATGAACTTGAGGATGCCGGACTATTGAATTTGTTTGAGATTGTTGGTGTTGACCTCACAGAGGAAGTACTGGATGATTTTGGTGATAAAGAAACTATTCTATATAACATAGAGAAGGAATTAAGTACCCAGTTCAATACAAGAAAACAACTTGTTTTGAAGACAATCTATACCTACATTGACCATAGCGGAAGTCTCTACGATACGGATTGTTTGTCCCTTTTTGGAACAAATAGTTTTAACCTGGTATGGGAAAAAGTTTGTGCAGAAATCATGGATAATCAACTTGATACACGGTTGGGTGCATTAAAATTACCTATTCCTTTGAAAAATAGATACAACAAGCAGACAAAGTTGATTGATTTGATAGAAAAGCCACTATGGACAGCAACCGGAAAAACAGCAGCGGATACATTGATACCGGATATTGTTTCTATTTCTGTAGTTAATGGAGAATGGCAATTTGTTATTTTTGATGCAAAATATTATAACGCCAAATTGTTACCAGACGCTCCTCCTAAAGCACAACCTGGGATAGAATCTGTAACAAAGCAGTATTTGTATCAATTGGCATACCAAGAGTTCATAGGCGAGCATGAGTTTTCTTCGGTCAAAAATTGTTTTTTAATGCCCACCGAAAATGATTATGTAGTAGATAAAGAAGAAGTATCTATGCAGATGCTTACAAATCTTGGATTGCAAAGCATCAAAGTACGCTTTCTTCCAGCAATAATGGCATATGACAATTATCTATCTGGAAGGAAACTGGATATTTATCTGTTGAAACTATAAGTAAAAAATATGATGAGGGAGGAGAGTTTTATGGCAGCATATCGTTCATTTACTGAAGGGTCAGAAAAAGGGGTCAGGCACTGTGAACACTGTGAACAGAGGAAAACCTATGTGTTCACAGTGCCTGACCCCTTTTTTATCCAGGTAATGCGACAAGTAAAGCACTTGCCACAGCTGTTGTAAGAGAACTAGGCGCCATTTGTCCCGTTAAATCAAATCGCTCCGCTGCTGTTGTAGATGGTATGCGTGTTTATAATGGTAGTGGTTATGGTGAAATTCGAAATTCTGAGAAGCAGGGTTTGATACCGGTTCTTGCAGAGACAGACTTCCATGATAATCCAAACACTGCACAGTGGATCATTGACAATAAAGAAGCAATTGCAAGAGCCTATGTAAATGCATTGGTTGCTACGTTTGGTATTGTAAAGAAAGTAACTGCAAAACCATGCACTCCAAGTAAACTTTATCGTATACAAGTCGGAGCTTATTCACTAAGAGCGAATGCAGATGTGATGCTTAAAAGATTAAAAGCTGCTGGCTTTGACGGTTATATAAAATATGATTAATTAGTAATTGCCCATCGAGGATTTTTCCTTGGTGGGCATTATTTTTTTTGTTTGAGGTTAAAAATGGATTGATTCGTTTTGCCTGTGACTTAGGAGGGGGAATGAATAATACACCCCTCGGATTGGAGAAATCATTATGCAAGTGCAAGTTACTAAAATTACAAGCGAATCAAAACTTCCTGGAGTTGTAGCTAGAGTATTTACAGAGGGAGAATTAAAGCAGGAATACAACTATTATTTGGCACAGCAACTTTTAAGTAACCTCCTAAGCAATGGCTTTATTACAGAGGATGAATTTAACAAAATAACAAAACTAAATCGCAAAAAATTCTCACCTTATTTGTCAGAGATAATGCATTAAATGACTTGATAATAAGTGCATTGTACGGGAATATGTCCATATCGAAAGTGAGGTGAGTTGATGAAACGGATAACAAAAATTGAAGAAAACAAAGTGTTATCAAACAAGAAGTTACGAGTAGCCGCTTACTGCAGAGTTTCCATCGCTAGTGCGGAGCAGTTAATAAGTCTTGCAGAACAAAAGGCTTATTATGAAAAATACATTCAGAGTAATGAAGAGTGGGAATATGCAGGAATTTATTACGATGAAGGTATTACTGGAACAAAGACTGAAGTTAGAGATGGACTTGGCAGGTTAATTGCTGATTGTGAAAAAGGCTTAATTGATATGATTATTACAAAGTCAATTAGTAGATTCTGTAGGAACACCACAGATTGCTTGGAACTAGTAAGAAAACTTTTGGATTTATGTATTCCTATTAGATTGAAAAAGAAAATATAAATACTGGCACCATGGAGAGTGAGTTAATGCTTTCCATTTTAAGCAGTCTAGCAGAAAGTGAATCGGTATCTATATCAGAAAATGGAAAGTGGAGTGCTAAAAAGAGATTTGAAAACGGCTCTTATCCACCATATGGTTACAACAATGTGAATGGCGAGATGGTGATTGTTCTTCATGAGGCGTTGAATGTAAAAGAAATATTTAAGAAAACCCTTGAAGGAGTAGGTACTCACGCAATTGCAAAAGATCTGAATCACAGAAAAGTCAAAATGAAGAGAGGTGCTAATTGGACGGCTGGTACAATTAATGGAATCATCAAGAATGAAAAATATACAGGGGATGCTATTTTTCAAAAGACCTATACTGATGAACGTTTTAACAGGCATACCCATTATGGTGAGCATGACCAGTATTTATGCAAAAACCATCATAAGGCGATTGTAAGTCACGAAGTTTATGAGAGGGCAAATGAAGTTCTTATACAGAGAGGAAAAGAAAAGGGGAATGTTGGACGAACAGAAAAGTACCAAAATCGTTATAGTTTTTCGGGAAAGATAAAATGTGGAGAGTGTGGCAGTACCTTCAAAAGAAGAAAACACAAGAAACCAAGTAGGAGTTATATAGCTTGGTGTTGTAATAAGCATATCGAGAATAAAAGTACCTGCGCTATGAAGTACATTACAGATGATGGAATTAAGATTGCTTTTGCAACAATGATAAACAAACTTATTTTTTCACATTCTGAAATATTGAAACCTTTGTTGAAAAGCCTAAAGGGGATAGAGGACAAAGATCGATTAGCAGCGATTAGTGAGTGTGAGCGAAAGATTGAAACGAATATGGAACAAAGGCAGGTTCTAACAAGTCTAATGG
>CAJJLI010000325.1 GCA_905192625.1 uncultured Clostridium sp.
ATTTCAACGACTGTATTAATTCCAGATGGTTTTATAACAAAGGAATACTTACTAGATCAACTTAATTCATTGATCGAATCTAAAATCACTTTGTGTACAAATGATTTGAAAAAACAATTGCCATATATTTATGCAAGTGAGGATTCTAATATTTTAGATATCGCTGTGGCTGCGTATCTATGTGATCCAGTAAGACAAAGTTATGAGTGCTCTGATATTGCAAGTCAAGTATTTCAGATAGATTTAATGACGGAAAAAGAATTGCTCGGTAAGAGTAGTTTTAAGTCCTTATACGAACAGGATGAAACTAGCTTCTTAGATTTATGTGCTTATACGAGCTTGATTTCATTTTTAGCAAAGGATGTTCTTTTAAAAACACTAGATGCCTATGGAATGACAGATCTTTATAGTACAATTGAAATGCCGCTTATTTACACACTATATGATATGCAAAAACGTGGTATTAAGGTAAATAAAGAAGAACTAAAAGAATATGGTAAAATGCTTTTAGAAGATATAAAAAAATTAGAAGCTTCCATTTATGAACAGGTGGGAGAAGAGTTTAATATCAATTCTCCAAAGCAATTGGGAGTAATCTTGTTCGAAAAGATGCAATTACCGTTCGGCAAAAAGACAAAGACAGGATATTCCACTTCAGCTGAAGTGCTTGAAAAGTTAAAAGCAGATCATCCAGTGGTGTCAAAGATTCTTGAATATCGTCAGTTAACGAAATTAAAGTCAACTTATGCAGATGGATTAGATAACTATATTGCAGCAGATGGACGTATTCATGGGATTTTTAATCAGACGGTAACAGCAACAGGAAGAATTAGTAGTACGGAACCTAACCTTCAAAATATACCAATTCGTATGGAATTAGGTCGTCAAATACGAAAGGTATTTATTCCTGAAGAGGGTTATGTATTTTTAGATGCGGATTATTCACAGATTGAATTGCGAGTGCTTGCCCATATGTCAGGGGATGAGCGATTAATTGAAGCTTATAAACAAGAGCAAGACATTCATCGTTTGACTGCATCTCAAGTGTTCCATACACCATTTGATGAAGTTACAAGTGCGCAAAGAAGCAATGCAAAAGCAGTAAATTTTGGAATAGTTTATGGTATTAGTGCCTTTAGTCTTTCGGGGGATCTTGATATTTCTCGTAGTGATGCAGAAGATTATATTAATAAATATTTTGATACGTACCCAAGAGTAAAAACATTTTTGGATGAACAAGTGGAAAACGGTCGTAAAACTGGGATTGTAACAACGATTTTTGGAAGAATCCGTCCGGTTCCAGATTTAAATCATACAAATTTTATGAAGCGCTCTGCAGAAGAACGTATTGCAATGAATTCTCCAATTCAAGGTACTGCAGCAGATATTATTAAAATAGCTATGATTCGTGTAAATCAAGAACTGAAAAAGAAGCAGTTGAAATCGAGATTGTTGTTACAAATTCACGATGAATTATTGGTAGAAACAGAAAAATCTGAAGTAGAACAGGTAAAGGCCATCATAATGAATGAGATGCAAAAGGCAGCCGAGTTATTTGTTCCTCTTGTTGCTGATGTAAATGAGGGCGAAAATTGGTATGAAGCAAAGTAAAGATATAGGATAGGTGAAAACATACATGAAAGTAATTGGATTAACTGGCGGTGTTGGTAGCGGTAAGTCGACCATTGCGAATATCATTGTTAAAAATTTCAATGTTTATGCAATATACACCGATGATATCGCGAAAAGGCAAATGCAAAAAGGCGGTACATCTTACGATGGTGTGGTGAAAGAATTTGGAGAAGAAATTCTTGGCGATGATAGAGAAATTGACCGAAAGAAACTGGCATTGACGGTTTTTACAGATGAGAACAAGTTACTCCGATTGAATGAATTAACACATCCACAAGTGCAAGTAGAAGTACAAGAAATAATCAAGTCATTAAAAGAAGAAGGAAGCTATCAGGCTGTCTTAGTAGAAACAGCCCTGCTAATTGAGGCAGGGTATGTTTCTTTTTGTGATGAGGTATGGTATGTGTATGCACCGATTGCTGATAGAAGGAAGCGTTTGAAGACGAGTCGTGGGTATTCCGATGAAAAAATAGATGATATATTTTCGAAACAAAAAAGTGACCTCGAATACCGTAAATATTGTACCAATATTATATACAATGAAGAAGATAAGAATGAAGAAGAGATTATTAAGCAAATCATAGGGATGTTGTAAGCACTGAAGTAAATTTTATTATACAATGTGTTAGCATAGGTATGAGAGGGATTATTTTTTATGTATACTATTTTTAGATGAATCACGTTATAAAAAGTTGAATATGAAAATGTACATTGTTGATGTAGAATTAGGAACATTATTGATAAAACATAGTGTAAAAATACATAAAAAGGAAAAAAGTATTATAATTACTAGTAAAAAGGAACTACTTATGCTATAATAAAAGTAGGACCAATGCGATGAAAGGGGAAGCTACATGAACTTGCAAAACAGTCCTGAGCAAATGGTGTTTGGTTTAGATATTGGAACAAGAAGTGTCATTGGAACAGTTGGATATAAAGAAAATGAACACAATTTTACGGTGCTTGCACAAGCCATAAGATATCATGAGACTAGGTCAATGATGGATGGACAGATTTACGATATTACTAAAGTGTCAGAAACGATATGCGAGGTTACGAGGTATTTATAAAAGCAATTGACTCTTAAATTAAAACATGTTTGTATTGCCGCAGCAGGACGAGTATTAGAAACAGTTACAATAAAAGCAGAGCTTGATTTACTTGAGGACAAGATTATTTCACAGGAAGATATCCATGCATTAGAACTATCTGGAATTGAACAGGGTTATGAAATGATTCGAGAGAATAAAAAAGATCAAGGGATGAACTTTTATTGTGTTGGATATTCTGTTGTACACTATTATTTAAACAACTTTATGATAACGAACTTGCAGGGTCATAAAGGAAGTAAAATATCTGCCGATGTTCTCGCTACTTTTTTACCAGAAGAAGTAATTGAAGGATTATACTCGGCAGTTTCTAACGCAGGCTTACAAGTTGTTAATTTAACATTAGAACCAATTGCAGCAATTAATGTTGCTATCCCTGAAAAATTTCGACTACTTAATATAGCATTAGTGGATGTAGGAGCAGGTACCTCAGATATTTCAATAACGAGAGAAGGAAGTATCACGGCATACGGTATGATATCTATGGCGGGTGATGCAATTACTGACACAATTGCTAAGACATTTCTAGTGGATTTTAAAACTGCAGAGATGATAAAGACAACATCAATCAAGAAAAAATCCATTACATATAAAGATATTTTAGGATTGGCACATAAGATTACACCAGCTCAAGTGCAGGAAGTAATCAAGGATATCGTTGAAGAGATTACTGGTAAAATTGCAAATTGCATACTGTCATTAAATGGAGGCAAGCCAGTAAGCGCGGTATTTATCGTAGGCGGTGGCGGGAAGATACACTCTTTTACTAGTAGTTTAGCAAAGCACTTAGACTTATTACCAGAACGAGTTGCACTACGAGGTGAAGAAGTATTAGGCGAGGTAGTATTTACTGACCCTAAGATTAAAAAAGACCCATTGTTAGTAACACCTATTGGTATTTGTCTTAATTACTATGAACAGAGAAATAACTTTATTTTTGTTCAGGTGAATGGAGAGCAAGTTAAACTATACGATAATAATCGATTGTCGATTGTAGATGCTGCCATAGGCATAGGTTTTCCAACAGAATCATTTTTTCCTAGAAGAGGAAATGCTATTAATTTCAAGGTTCATGGTAACAAACGTCTTATTCGTGTAGAACTAGGAGAAGCGG
>CAJJLI010000326.1 GCA_905192625.1 uncultured Clostridium sp.
CACTATAATAAGCAAGGGCTGCAATATCTGACATCTTAAGTGCATTGCTAGTAACATTGATCCACTCGTCGCTTGATGCATCTTTATACTGCATTGTAGTCTTTACTGGTATTGTACCCTTGGAAAAATCTGCTTTGATGCTTGGTGCTTGAGCACGCTTCGTTACTTTTAAAGCAACTTCTTTGCTTGGTCTACTACCAGTTTCAGTTTCACTAACACCTTTTACTTGTCCTAATCTAAAATATAAGGTAATTCCTTGAAGACTAAAACGTTCGATATCATTTTGAAATGCTTCGATATCATCATAATTGTCAATTCTTAAAGTATTCCAAACCGTTGTATTCTCTTTTCTCCAATAAACCTCTTTTGCATCTTGATAGTTCATAAAACGGATAATATTTGAAGTGTAATCTAAGGTTACACGAAATGAACTTGATTGCTTTGGTAATACCACTGTAATTGGAGTCGTGGATTTATCTCCTTTTAGTGAAAGCACATAAGCACTTGTTTTACTAATCCAAGAGATATCCATAGTAATTAATTGTGTTTTACTGTCGATTTTACCATAGACTGGCTCCCATGAACTTTGAGATTTATTTGAATAATAAATCTGAGTATCATTTGGATTTGCTTTGATTGTAATTGTTTCTGCATCATAGTCAATTGCAACAACACTTACTGAACTACCTGCTGCAGATACATATCCATGATATACTCCTAGCATCGTTCCAAGTGTGATGGCAAACGCAACAAAGAAAACTATGATTTTTTTTCTTTTGAATCTCTGGCCATTTTTTAAATGTTCCATCTTTTCCTCCCTTGTTTCGTGAAATTGACGGAAAGCTCATCCTTGAATTTCTGTCATCACATGTTTTTGTTCTCATTATACGATTTCATCCTTGTGTATAAAAACGAGTGTGTTAAGCACATTTATGCACCTGAAAGATTTGCGTACAATATGCCATTTTTCGCGAGGTTACATTTTGACACTTCCCTTGCTACCTCGCTTATAAACTTAGTACTTCATAAGAATTAAATATGCCTATAGTATATATCGTATATTTTATATATAACTTTAGAGAAAATATTAAAAAAAACGATCGCATGGACTTTTTACCTATAAATTTTTAGTAACTTTCATATAGATACACGCTGTTACTATAAAAAATCCTTTTGCAATCGTTTTTATATAATCTATCTATTTAAAGCTTCTTTTCTAGCTTTTAAAATAATTTCTTTTGCTCTAACTGCCTGTTCTTTACTAGCGCCTTCATAATCTTTTAACGGATATTCCATACCCATTTGCTCGTATTTTGTAATTCCCATCGTATGATATGGTAATATATCCAAGGCTTTCACATATTTTAATTCGGCAAGAAATTGTCCAAATCGCACCAAATACTCTTCTTTATCTGTAATTCCAGGAACGATTACTTGACGTACCCAAAATGGCTTTTCCTTCCTATTTAAATACTTTGCAAATTCTAGAATATTCTTGTTTGTGTGGCCAGTTAACTTTTTGTGCTCCTCATCGTCGATATGTTTAATATCTAAAAGTACTAAGTCCGTAACTTCAAGTAATTCATCCATATCTTTTGTATTATCGGTACGGAAAGTCACTCCCGATGTATCAATACAAGTATGAATCCCCTTTTTCTTTGCCTTTGTAAATAAGTCAATTAAAAATTTTATTTGCAACAATGGTTCACCACCAGTAACTGTGATTCCACCACCTTTTAGAAATTCCTTATACGTATCATATTCTCTTAAAATATCATCGGCCTCTCGAAGCGTCCCTCCCTGATAATTCCAAGTATCTGGATTATGACAATATTGACAACGCATTGGACACCCTTGTGTAAAAACAACAAATCGTATGCCCGGGCCATCTACAGTGCCAAAAGACTCGATTGAATGTATTCTTCCTTGCATAATCTTCTCCTTTTCTGTATTTCTATATAAAATGTTTCATTGTTATAGAACTATCTTTTTAAACTATGAGACTATCTTTTCATATATCCCCATATATTTTCACTAAGAATTTTGTCGATATAAGACTATTTTATTATAGATTGATACAAAAGTAAATCTTACTTTGAAAACATTGCTTTCAGCTTTGCTTTTATAAAAAGAAAAAGACTGTCGCAGATACCCTCCATGCTCTAACTTGTAAGCTTTCTTGAAAAAAATAATGTTTCAGGCTAGTAAATGAATTACCATGGATTCATTCATTTACTAGCGATAAAAACCTTAACTTACTTTTATCAAAAATCTTGAAAAATCAGATATTATGGAACTATCTTGCAACAGTCTTTAAAACTTATAATAACCGTAGCACTTTACTAATCCTTGCTACACGACTCAATCTACATAGATTCGTGGAACGTACGTGCAATTACATCGTCTTGTTGTTCCTTTGTCAACTTAATAAAGTTAACTGCGTAACCAGACACACGAACGGTTAACTGTGGATATTTTTCAGGATGCGCTTGAGCATCAAGTAATGTTTCCTTTGTAAAAACATTTACATTTAAATGGTGTCCACCTTTTTCAACATATCCATCCAATAATGAAACTAAATTATCAACTTGTTGAGTTGCCATACGAATTCTCCTCTCTTACTCATCAATTCCTTTATGAAGGGTTGGTACTGCACATGCCATATTCCCATTACAACAATCATTACTTTTAAAGGTTTCTACATAAACATCTTCACTCATCAAAGATTCTGCATCTGATATATCATTCGTTACAACATTCATGTGTCCACCACCATTCGTAACAAAACGATCTAACATGGCGACTAATTCATCAATTTTTTCTTGTTCTGTCATTTATGCGACCTCCCTTTATATCTTAGAATAAAACATCAAAGGTTTTATTTAAAAACAATAGAAGTTTTAATCTACGTGTCAAAATGATATCTTATAACTAAAGTTTTGATCCTGCATTTTGACACGTATCTTATACTACTCTTAATTATCTGATAATAAATCTAAATCAAGTTCTCCAGTGAATAAAATGTCTTCTTTTCCTAATGCTCCAGGAATAATGGAGAATGTGTTTGAAATACCATCTTGTGCATCTTTAAATGGAAGTTTCGCAACGGATGCTAATGATGCGACTGCTCCATGGGTATCACGTCTGTGCATTGGGTTTGCACCAGGCGCTAAAGGTTCACCTTTTTTACGTCCATCTGGCGTATTTCCTGTCTTCTTGCCATATACAACGTTTGATGTAATTGTAAGAATTGACATTGTAGGAACGCCATTTCGATACGTATGATGTTTACGAATCATATCCATAAAGTCATGAACTAAGTTTACAGCGATTTGATCTACACGATCATCGTTATTACCGTATTTTGGATAATCTCCTTCTACTTCATAATCAATAACGATACCATTTTCATCTCTTACTGGTTTTACTTTTGCATACTTAATTGCACTTAATGAATCTGCCACTACGGACAATCCTGCAATACCAGTCGCAAAATAACGTTTTACTTCACGATCATGTAATGCCATTTGAATTCTTTCATAGCTATATTTATCATGCATATAATGGATTACGTTTAACGTATTAACATAAAGTTCTGCTAACCATTCCATCATATCTTTATACTTTGACATAACATCATCGTAATCTAAATATTCGCCTTCCACAGGGCGGAATTTTGGTCCTACCTGAACTTTAAGCACTTCATCCACACCGCCATTAATTGCGTACAATAAGCATTTTGCAAGGTTTGCTCTAGCTCCGAAGAACTGCATTTCTTTACCGATCTTCATTGAGGATACGCAGCAAGCAATTGCATAGTCATCGCCATGAATTGGACGCATAATATCATC
>CAJJLI010000327.1 GCA_905192625.1 uncultured Clostridium sp.
TCACGATGGACGGCACGGTCAGGCAGATGCGCGGGTAGCCGAGATGCGGGGCGATACATTATGTGCAATAGGGATTATCCTTTATTTTTCGCCAGTGGAAGATAAGAATAAACCTCTAAGTTCAATGGAAGTTAAGGTTTATGGTAAAAGAGCAAGGATTATCTTATTCATAGAAATTATTATTATGCTAATTATGATAATCTTAAAACAGCAACAAGTAGCTTATTGTATTGCAGCTGAATTTGTCGCGCTTAGTATTATGTTGATTTTGGGTGCTTTGAAGAATAAAAAAATAGAAAAGAAAATAATATGATGTAGCTACAGAAATGTGGCTACATTTTTTTTATAATTTTTTTGGAGTATAAAGAAATCGAGTGGGAGTTGACAATTTGTAAATAGATAGTAAGAAAATTATTATAAAACGAATATAATTTATCGTTTTACGATAAAATAATATTGACTTATAGAAAAAGATGAATTATAATACAGTTAAAATAATACAAATTTTAGTGCTGAAAGGAACAAATTTTAGTGCTGAAAGGAACAAATTTTATGAACCAATCAAATTTATCAAAATGGTTAAAGTTAATAACAATTTTAGTCGGGATAATGGGAGTTATTGTATTTATAATTATCCTTCCTCAAATAGGAAAGGAAATTGTGATGGTAAACAAGGAATATGAAGTGTATTATTGGCCATGGCTTTTATTTATTTGGTTCATGGCAATACCTTGTTATTTCGTCTTAGTACTTTTTTGGTCTATATGTAATGAAATTGCTAGCGATCGTTCTTTTTCAATAAAGAATGCGAGACTACTTGGATGGATTAGCCGCCTTGCCATCGTGGACACCTTGATTTGTTTTATTGGTAATATTTTATTTTTCTTTTTAGGTATGTCACATCCATCCATATTTATTGGATTTTTATTTGTTATATTTGCTGGAATTGCCGTTGCTGTGGTGTCAGCAGCACTTGCTCATTTAGTTGAAAAAGCAAGTGTCATGCAGGATGAAAACGATTTAACTATTTAAGATGAGGTGATAGTGTGAAAAATATTTCAATTTTCACACGCAAGTTTGTGCTGCGCACCACAAACTTGTTATGCGCAAAAGACGTGCGTAAGAATGAGGTTTAAGATGGCAATTATAATTAACTTAGATGTAATGTTAGCAAAAAGAAAAATGAGCGTTACAGAATTATCTGAACGGGTGGGTATAACTATGGCGAATATTTCGATTCTAAAGAATGGAAAAGCCAAAGCAGTGCGTTTAGAAACATTGAATAAAATATGTGAGATTTTAGAATGTCAGCCGGGTGATATTTTAGAATATGTAAGTGATAAGAACTAATCACTTCATTCTTGTTCCATGAAGAAAGGAGTTTCTAATATGACTGATTTAGAGAATTTAAATATCAATAACGAAACAATAGATAGAAAAGGCGAGATACAAAACAAAGTAAATAGAAACAAAGTAAATAGAAATCAAGTAAATGATAAAAAAGAAAATAAAGTTCAAGAAAATGGGGTAGAAGAAAAAAATAATTCTGCTATCAAAGAAAAAGAAAAAGAAAAAGAAAATAAAGATGAAGATTTAGATATAAATATAAACAACTCAGTGATAACAAATAATTCAGTGATGATAAACAACAAGCTAAAACCGATAAAGGATAATTATAAAATACTCTTACTTTTATCATTAGAATTTGGATTTTTATTTATGCTTTGCTTTTATGATTTCTATATAAATTTCAATGGAATTATGTATCCATTATTCGTGATTGGGTTATTTGGATTTGCGTATTTTACCCTTAAGGTAATAAACAGGACCATAAAAAAGAATACCTACTTTTATGCGATCGTAGCTCTTTTATTAGGTATTTCTTCCTTTATAACCATGAATTGGTTTATTGTTATGCTTAATACATTGGGAATAATTATTTTATTTACAATATTTTTATGCAAACAATTCTTCGATGACAGTGAGTGGGGAATTCTTTATTACTTTACAAATATTATTATTGTATGGTTAAAAGCAATACCTTGTACGCAATATATTATTAAGCATGGCCTTACTTATCTAAAACCCTTGAAAAATAAGAGAAGAAAGTGGATACCAGTATTTAAGGGGATTTTATTTGGGGGGATTTTTCTTAGTATAGTCATTCCACTCTTGGCGAGTGCAGATATGATATTCCGTGAGTTTGTAGTAAATATTTTTTCAATCTTTGAAAATCCTTTCTCAGGAGAATGGAATTATTATCTTTTTCTAGTTATTATAGCAATGCTTATGTTTTATGGTTTGTTATGCTCCTTTGTAAGTGGCGGTGTAAATCATAAAGTTAAGCTTATTAAGAAGAAGGAACCAACTTCTGCAGTTGTTATGACTGGGATAATTACGGTAACGTATTTATTATTTTGCGGTATACAAATTGTATATTTATTCGGAGGAAATTTTTTAACACTTCCAAATGGAATTACCTATGCGCAGTATGCACATCAAGGTTTTTTCCAATTGTTATTTGTTGTTATGATTAATGTTGGTATGGTGGTTTTGTGTGTAAAGAAATTCGAAGAGCATAAGGGGCTAAAAAAGTTATTATCTATAATTTCTATTTGCACATTTATAATGATTGCTTCTGCTATGTACCGAATGCTTCTTTACATTAGCGTGTACCATTTAACATTTTTAAGAGTTTTGGTCATATGGTTTTTAATTACGCTAACCATCCTTATGATTGGTGTAGTTTATTACATTTATCATGATACTTATAAAATAGATAAATTTTTCTTTCAATCCGTTCTTTTTTGCTATCTTATTTTAGCTTTTATGAGGCCTGATTATATGATTGCAAAGTATAACATAAGTCATATGGAAACAATTAAAATGGAGGATGCGAGTTACTTACTATTTAATCTTTCATACGATGCAACTCCAGTATTAGCTAAGATTGATACCACTAAGTTTGATGTTGGAGAGAATGTGGAAGTTAGTTACGATGAGACTAACATAAGAAATTATATCGATGGATACTTTGACAATATTTGCAGTACTTACGACCATAAGTTCCGAAGTTTTAATATATCAAGATATTTTGCTTATCAAGCAGCTAAAAACTATAGGGATGGTTATTAAAAATAGTATGAATTAACAACTTTGTATTTTATCATTTAATTAGTAAATTGAATAAAGAGAAACGTATTTGATTATTAAATTAGTGATTAAATAAAGAGGTTCGTATTTCATCAGTTAGTAAGAAAATGAATTAAGAATTTCCTATTGCTTCATTGAACAATATATATAAGGCTACGCTTACAAAATAAGAGAAAGTAGGAGAATACATGAATATAACAATTTTTAATGAAGGACGCGATGAGCGAAATAAACCTGAGGTATTAACAATATATCCAAAGGGAATTGGAGATACGCTCGCAGAAATAGTAAGTGAAATAGAGGAAGCGAAGATAATTAAGATGGCGTCTTTATATGAAGAGGAATGTGGCCTTACGGAAGATATTTTAGATCAAACGGATGTTTTAGTATATTGGTCCCATGGTGGAAATCGATTATTACCAGATGAAGTGGCGGAACGAGTTTACCAAGCAGTCTTAAAAGGTATGGGATTTGTTGTACTTCATTCAGCGAATACTGCGAAACCTTTTGTGAAACTCATGGGTACCAGTTGTACGATGCGATATCGACATGACGATTTTGAACGATTATTTGTTGTAAATCCAACACATCCGATTGCAAAAGGATTACCACCTTATTTTGAGTTAGAAAAGGAAGAAGCTTACGGGGAATTTTTTGATATGGCAACTCTAATGTCTTCCCCATCATTTTCTCGCAG
>CAJJLI010000328.1 GCA_905192625.1 uncultured Clostridium sp.
AACAAATCAAAGAAGCCTATACCCAACTGATCGAAGAGGTGATTGAACCACTGAGAGTGGGGAGGTAAGAAAACTTTGGAGGAAAAATGGCAGAAACAATATTAATTTTAGGAAACGGCTTTGATTTAGCCATGGGTCGAAAAACAAGTTATAATGATTTTTTAGAGTTTGCTGAGAAACTGTTTGCTGAAAAAGATATTCAGTTAGAGGATTTTCTTTATAGCAATCAGATTGATATTGAAAAGTACAGAAATAATTTATATATTCAATTTATTAATGAGAATAAGTTTAAACTTGGAGATAATTGGTCAAATCTTGAAATAATGATTTCTCAACTTGCTGAAGCAATAGATTTTTTCCGACTAAATTCCGATAAGTTATATCTCGAAAGCGGTGAATTACACCCAAAATATATTGGCCATTTTCGTAAAATGATGAATGAAGAGGGAAATTCTGCTTCAAAAATATTCATCGGTACCATTTTTTTTAAACTTTATTATAGCTCTGGATGGGATAAACTAGAGAGAGAATTAGCTTTATCAGAATTAAATGAGAAATTTATTTATCATCTAGAATTATTAACAGAGCTATTAGAAATTTATCTTTCTTACAGAGACTACTTAGATTTTGATATTAATAAAATACCTCAAGTAGGAACAGCATTGGATGCTATAACTGATATTTCAGAGTCTTATGTAATTAGTTTCAATTATACACACACACCAAATAGACTATATAATATTTCTTTAGGAAAGACACATTTTATACATGGTGAAATTAATTTAAGTAGACAAAAATCGGAAATTAATACAATGGTTTTCGGAATAGAAGATAAAGAAACTGATGTTAATAGCAGTTTGATACCTTATCAAAAATATTATCAAAGAATTGTAAAAGAAACTGGTAGTGAATATTTAGACTTTCTCATGCCTAGATATGCGGAAGATTCATACGGTGGATTAAAGAAAAAAAATATTATTGTATTTGGGCACTCGGTTGATCCACTTGATAAAGAGATATTTGAAAAATGTTTTGAAATAGCTGATTTAGTAATAAAAAGATATAATTATCGATTTATTTTTACTTATTACAACGAGTCTGCTAAACGCTCTATCGTTAAGAATTTAGCTATCATTCTAGGGAAAGATAAACTTGTAGAATTAACCGGTAAAAAAAATGTTGTCTTTGTTAAAAGCGACAATGTTGATGGGATGAGAGAGGTTCTTTTGAATTAAATAATAAGCAAGTTGCAATAATAGTTTCTCCAGAGAAAATGGCAGAAAAAATAATAAAACAAGAATATAATGTATCTAATTTAAAATAGTAAGAAGGCAGGATAGGGATGGAGAAACCAAAAATTAGGTTCTTAAAAAATAAACATTCATGGGTAAGAAATACGTTTGAAGAGATAGCAAAAAGGAGAACTAAAAGTTCTGATAACCCTGATTTACCAAGAATTGAATATCAAGATATAATTTCTGGAGAAGGGAGATTGAACAAAGATTTAAATAAAAATATTGATTGCCGCAAAGGAATAGTGTTTGAAACAAATGATATTTTGTATGGGAAGTTACGTCCATATTTAAAAAATTGGCTACACCCTAATTTTAATGGTATTGCATTAGGAGATTTTTGGGTATTGCAGGCAAGAAATTGTGATTCAAAATTTTTATTTTCATTAGTACAATCGCCAAAATTTCAAAGAGTTGCAAATGATACATCTGGAACAAAGATGCCACGTTCTGATTGGAAGACAGTTTCACAAACAGAGTTTAGTATTCCTACTTCTAATGAAGAACAATCCGCTATCGGATCCCTTTTCCGCACCCTCGACGACCTTCTGTCTAGCTACAAGGACAATCTAGCCAACTACCAATCTCTCAAGGCGACCATGCTCTCCAAGATGTTTCCCAAAGCTGGACAGACGGTACCTGAAATTCGTTTAGCTGGATTTAAAGGTGAGTGGGAAATAAATAAACTAAATAAATATTTGGCTGTTTCTAAGCAGAAAAATACTCAGCTAAAATTTGATAAAGAAGATGTTTTATCAGTATCTGGGGAGTTTGGAATTATCAATCAAATACAATTTCAAGGACGATCTTTTGCAGGTGCATCTGTAGAGATGTATTCGATTGTTGATACGGGAAATATTGTGTATACAAAAAGTCCTTTAAAAGCTAATCCATATGGAATCATAAAAACAAATTATGGAATTCCAGGGATAGTTTCGACTTTGTATGCTGTTTATTTACCTAACGAAAATGTATTTCCGGGATTTGTTGAGAGATATTTTGAAAATGATTTAAGATTGAACTCATATTTAAAACCATTAGTTAATAAAGGTGCTAAGAATGATATGAAGGTTTCTGACGAAAATGCATTGTTAGGAGCCGTCATTTTTCCTCAATTAGAGGAACAAGTAGCTATTTCAGATTATTTTACAAATCTTGACAAATTTATTCAATCACACAAGGATAAAATTTCTCAACTGGAAACACTCAAAAAGAAACTCTTACAGAATATGTTTATTTAACTGAAAGGTGAATTAACTATGCCAGATACAACTTTTAAACGTGAAAAGAAAACAGATAGACCAGTTATTGCACTTTGCTATGATTTTGATAAGACTCTATCTCCAGATGATATGCAAGCTCAGGGTTATATCCAAACAGTACAACCAGAAGGAAGTGATGTAATTGGAGATTTCTGGAGAGAGTCAAATAATCGTGCCGCAGCAAATAATATGGATAAAAACCTTGCTTATATGTATACAATGAAGAAAAAAGCACGTGGGCAAATTGTTTTTACAAAAGAAAAACTTGCGGACTATGGATCTAAAGTGGCGTTATTTCGAGGTGTTAAGGATTGGTTTAAGCGTATTAGAGATTATGGAGCAGAAAAAGGCATTATTATCGAGCACTATATTATTTCTTCTGGTTTGAAAGAGATGATAGAAGGAACTTCAATTGCGAAAGAGTTTAAAGAACTGTATGCAACATCTTTCTATTTTGATGAAGATGGGGTAGCTGTTTGGCCAGCTCAAGTAGTTAATTATACTAACAAGACACAGTTCCTTTTCCGTATTTCAAAGGGCGTACTTGATGTAAATGATGATGCTGTTAATGATTCTTTTGCTCCGAATGAAATCAGAGTTCCTTTTCGAAATATGGTTTATCTTGGAGACAGTGACACGGATATTCCTTGTATGAAATTAGTAAACTCTCAAGGTGGATATTCTATAGGTGTTTTTAATCCAGATGAAAAAGATGAAGTGAAGGCGAAAAATAAAGTATATAAGATGATGAGGGATAATCGCATTTCTTATTTTGCCCCTGCGGATTATTCGGAAGGAAGTGAGCTTGATGAATTAGTCAAATTGATTATTGATAAAACTGTATACAATGAAAAACTGTATGAGAAAAAGTACAATAATCAAAAAGAAGCTATTGAGCAAGCTAAACCAAAAGAAGAGCAAGAGAAATTAGATTTAATCAACTCATTAGAAAGTAGTGGTAGTTTCAAAAATACTCATGCTTTAGTTGAGAAATTATCAAAATACACTAGTTGGAAATATGAAGAATTGGAAGACCTCTTAGAGATTGCGCTGGAAAATACACAGGTATGGCATATTTTAAATGATCCAGATATTAGAAAGTTTTACCAGTATCTAATTGAACAACTTGGTAGCAATACTGATGAGTTAATTAGAGACAAAGTTGAAAATATTCAACAAAAATTTGAATCTTAAATTGTAGATGAGAATTATTAGGTAGGTTATGACGGAAAATAATTTTATAAAATTAGATCAAATTGATACCGCAACTGCATCGAAAAATTTTGCAAATTTAT
>CAJJLI010000329.1 GCA_905192625.1 uncultured Clostridium sp.
TTTTAATTCCTGTAATTGCGAAAGAGAACAACGCCATGTTCATGAGATACAAGGAAGCGTTATAATCGCTGAAAGAGATGAAGATCCTCATAACCATAGATTTGCTACAGTTTCTGGAGAAGAAATGAAAGTTGGATCTAACCACGTACACGATGTTAAGTTCCGTACTGATTTTTATGAAAACCATTTTCATGAATTCTGTGGTACGACCGGCCTGGCTATCCCAGTAGGTAATGGAAGACACGTGCACTTCCTTAAATCTGTTACAAGTTGTAATGATGGTCATATGCATAAATTCCGATTTGCTACTTTAATTGATAATCCAATTGGTGATGAATGTAACTAAAGTTATATGATGCTGTTGCAAAATAACGTAATATTCCTTCTCAGAAATTTAGGAGTTTCCACGAAAAACTGAAATGTTATTCTTAGGAAACTCCTAAATTAATGATTCCATTTACAATACTTAAAGATTTAAAGCAACGCATAATAGCATTGTCCGAATCGACTATTACATTCTTAATTAAATATAAATACAAAAAAGAGCAATATTCATAGCCGCTCCTAGAAATATTGCTCTTGTATTTACATACACTTACTAAAGAAAAAACCTTTTCTTTTTTCCTTATTTATTACTATCTTACTCGATAATTCTTCATGTAAGCAATCAATATCATAATCTTTGTAAGTAAATTTTTCAGATTGTTCTAATACCGACTTTTCCAATTCAATAAATCGCATGATTCCAATCCTAAAATCAATGACATTTAGACTTGTAATGTATTGAAACTTGGTATTTTTAAATACTTTCACAATTACATGTCTACCATTGATATCCATAACTTCGCATAATCCTCTTAATGGCCAGTAATCGCGTCCACTCCGAGTATGATACTTGCACTTTTCATTAAAAATAATAACACTTCCGACTTTCGGCAATTCATACAATCGTTTAATTGGCTCCTCGTTTTTTTCTCTTAAGTTACTTCTTACTGGAATGTCTCTAGTAATCATATTTACTACCTCCTATTTTTGCCTTTGGCATTTCTGATTAACACATCACTATTTATTAATATTTTTTTATACGGAATGGCTTCCGATTATAAACAAAGGTTACAACCAATAAAGATTATTAAGTTAGCACTTTATTATAGGTGTGGAACAAATATGGGTTCTATATAGACCTTAAATCAATCATTGAAGTAATGATTAATCTTAGAGAGAAATTTAGATTTTTAAAAGATGACAAAAAATATGCAAACCCTAAGACATCGATATCGATGCCTTACATCAATGAAGGAAAGAATGATTAGGAAGTTATTTTTAAAATAGTTGATTTCTATCAATGTATTGGAAAAATGCATAAAGACAATTTACAATGAGACAACTTATAATGACTGAATATAATCTAGATTTTATGTATAGATGACTTGACACAAACAGAAAAATGAAGAAAGCTCAGACGTCTATATCGATGGGTGAGTCAAATGTTAGAATATTAGATTAGGACTATATGTAGTTGACTTGAAACAAAGGTAAAATGAAGAAAACTAAGACTTCTATCTCGATGACTGAATAAAGAGGTAGAATAATTAAAAACTAAGACTTCTATGGACATGACTTGAAGCATCGAAAAATGAAGAAAAACTTAGACTTCTATATTGATGACTGAATAAAGGGGTAGAATGATCAAAAAAAAGTTTCTATGCACATGACTGAATAAAAAGAATGAAAATGATTCTGGCATGAAATATCTATATATAAATGTTAACATACGGTTGCTTATATGGAAAAATAATAACTGATATTATAAGATTTAAGGATCAACAGAACGAATATTAACAGAAAAATTGTTTCTGATTTGTTAGTATTAATATACCATTATTTTACATATTATTCAAGTACTAAATTACTAGTTATAGGACTTCTTGCCTATCTGTTTTCTTTAACAGCACTATATTCTTGTTAAAAAACACCATTTTGACATCTTTATTCCTTATATTTTTGTTCATTTGTACTTGATTATTAATTTAGTAATATATATTATTGCCATTTGTTTTATTTTACGACGTAATTTTCGGTATTTCGCTAATTTATGGTATGACACAGCATAATTCAAACATACCGTAATCAATCAAGCACTATCTTTTTTTGAAGATATTGATACGAAGGTGCATAACCTGCTTTTGCAGCCTCCTCTGTAGAATTAAAAAAACTTACAGCGCTATTCAACAAATCATCAGGCAATTGAGTCTCATAACAATAACGCTTTAACCCATCATAATCTACAAAACCAATAGTTCGAACTTTTTTAATAGTCTTTAAACCTGCAATTATTGCCTCTTCTACTCTTGCTTCTCCAGAAAAGTCTGCACCTTGAAGCAAAATAAGTAGACTAGGACCCATGATTTCATTAATGCCTCCTTGAGTTTGCCTTGCAGGTAAATAAATATTGTAGTTTACTCCTCCACGCAGTGAACCTACATAATCGATATTACGAGCTATGGCATTGGTTAAGGTCGAATTGATGCTACGGCTTACGATTTCTTTTGATAACAAGCCACTTACTGCATCATCCGCATAACTATTGCCATATAACAATGATAATGTGTCATTACTATTTGAGGTCACTTTAATCCACTGCTGTGAATTTAAACGTACTGAAATCTCGCCGTTTGGACATTCTACCGTATAAGGCAACTTAGGACTCCACTTAAAGCCCTCCTCTTTTTGTGTCCGTTTATCATACTGATCAACGTCAGTCAATAGCGTTATATAATACCCATCATTACAAGCTAACACTGCTGTAGGAATACAGCTTTCAATGTAAAGACGGTTTTCTTCATTATCACTCATGCCATAATTTAAGCACATCATTGCTTCAAATATATCGAGACAATATGTAGGATCCAATTCGACATCTGACATATTGGTATAGGAAAGATTAACGTCACCAACATTTAAAGTTTCCATAAATGCAGCTTCTGCCGAATATGTTAATGCATAATTTAAACGATGCGTATCATACTCTTTTTTCATTGTTTCTGTTTGTGTATAAAATATTCCCATCATTAGACTAAGTAATCCAAGCGCAATTATATTAAAAATTCCGAACCATGTTTTCAATAAACTTCCTCTTTTATTTCATATTTTATAAACTAGCCAATGCATTAAAATAACATGTGAAAAATACCCTATTCTAATCTATTTTAAATGTAAGTATTTTTATATTTCCTGCATAATCAGCAACTTTTAGAGTGTGTGTCCCTTTTTTACTTAGCGTCGTTTTATTTTCTATTTTTTCATTATTTAACAAAGCGTACTTGATTCCACTACCTCCACGATCCCAATATTTTATTTTCACTTTGTTTTTATATGTACTTCCATTTGTTACTCCGGATATACTAGGAGGCAACTTATCAATGTTGCTAACTTTTATTCTTTTTAAGATATAGTTTTTATTCTTATCTTTCACTCGGATGGAATAAACACCATTTTTTGTTGCTATAAATGAACTATTATTTATTTCACTACATTCCCCTTTGTTTACCCTCCATATCTTCGAATCGTTGATTTTACTATCTTGCACCTTTCCATTTACAAGTAATTCTTCAATCGATTCAAACTCATGAACTATCAAAACCTGGATATCTTTATTGGTCCACTTATTAGTATTCAACTTTGTATTTACTACATATGAAATTGCTTCTGCCTTTACACTCGTTGTACATGTTGCGCCAGATAATGAAATATAATACGTTCCTTGCTCTAACATCTGAGTTATCGTATTTTTACCTTCTCCTGCTGGATTGAATTTTTTTGATGTAATTTTTTGATTGTCT
>CAJJLI010000330.1 GCA_905192625.1 uncultured Clostridium sp.
ATTAAGCAAAAGTAGGAAAGAAAGTGAATATTCTGTGGCTAGTTGAAGGAATTAATAAATTATAAATTCGTACTCAATCTTTCTCTGTCTATAGACGTATATTATTATTCAAGCCACAAAACCTCTGATATCACATTCTTTGTTCATTTTCTATCTACGTTATACTCTTATGTATATAATATTTAAAGGAAATTCATATTCTAAGTTAATATAATAAAAGAAGCCATACGTAATCACATTTACGCATGACTTCTTTTATTTACTAAACAGTAAGCAAATTTTCACCTTTTATATCAACTGCTCTCCAACTAATTAAAGCAAATTGACCGTTAGTATGTAAATCAACTTTATTAATCCAATAGCTTTGTGTTGAATCAAGAAGTAATAATGTATGTTCAAAAATTTGCATTTTTTTTCATATTTATAATCTCCTTTTTTATTTTAATAATTACACACTTAACTCTTTCGGTTTGGGAAACCAATGCTTTGTTTTATTTACAAATTTAACAAGCATTAACATTACTGGCACTTCTGTAAGTACCCCTACGGTACATACAAGAACTACCGGGGAATTTGCACCAAAAATTGTGATTGCCACCGCTACAGATAATTCAAAAAAATCTGATGCACCAATAAGTGCTGCAGGTGCTGCAATGTTATGTGGCTGTTTTAATAATTTACAGATAAAATACGCAAATGCAGATGTTATTACATTCTGTAATATCAGAGGTATTGCAATTAAAAGTACATGAAATGGATTTTCTAAAATTGTGTCACCTTGAAAGGAAAAGATAATGACTAATGTTAAAAGTAGTCCAATTGTGGTAATATTATCAAATTTCGTTACAAATTTTTCATTAAAGTAATCAAGTCCTTTTCTTTTGATCATCAGTACTCGTGTTAATATGCCTGCAACTAATGGCACTACAACAAATAAAATGATAGAAAAGATAAGTGTATCCCATGGAACTTGAATGTTATTAATACCAAGCAAAAAGGATACAATAGGTACAAAAAGTACAATTATTAATAAATCATTGATTGAAACTTGCACCAGTGTATGTGCAGGATCTCCTTTTGTTAAGTTGCTCCATACAAATACCATTGCTGTACAAGGAGCAGCGCCTAAAAGTACAGCGCCAGTGATATAGTTTTGAGCTAAATCAGCTGGAATAAAAGCCTTAAAAACTACATTGAAAAACAACGTTGCAAGACCAAACATAAGAAATGGTTTGATTAGCCAACTTGTTCCACTCGATACAAGCAATCCAACTGGATTGTTACGTACATTTTTTATCGACTTAAAATCAATTTTCATCATCATTGGGTAAATCATAATCCAAATAAGTACAGCAATTGGAATGGATTGCTGTGCATACTCAAACTTTTCTAAAAAAGCTGGTACTCCAGGTAAGTACCTTCCGATTAAGATTCCTGCGACCATACATAAAATCACCCAAAAAGTTAGATATTTTTCAAAGAAACTGATGCCCTGTGTTTTTTTATTACTCATAACGCTCTCTTCTTTCTATATTTTATTTTAAATATTGCTAACAAAGGTTTTGGGCCTTTACTATCTTATAAGCTTTATAATCTGACTTATATGTTGGAATTTCTTTCAATTTGATTTGTAAATAGTCCCAGAGTTCTTTATGTTCTATCTTAAATGTTTCGTTGATTCGATAATAAGCCCACTGTGCATTTTTGTAACTCTCTAATATACCAGATTTTCTTAATGCAGTTAGATGCCTTGATGCATTCGACTGTGTCATTCTTAAACTAGCTTCAATTTCACAAACACACATCTCTTCTTCTAATAATAGAGCTAAAATTCTTAATCTATTTTCTTCTGATAACGCTTTAAACATCTCAATCAATGCAATACCCCCTTTTCCTTACATTAATATATGAGCATATACGCATATAGAGTACTAAATAAAAAATTATTTATTTAACTTTTTTGCTTTGTTAAATTGCTTATTGCCACCAGATAGGTTATATACATTTGAAATTCCGTTATTTAAAAGAATATTTTGTGCTGCATTTCCTGTAACTCCTTTATTACAATACGTTACAACAATGCCGTCCTGATTTATATCTTCTAAATTTTCTCGTAATTTTGAATGAGGTATATTTTTTGCAGTAGGGATGTGTCCTTTTTCATACTGTACTGGTACTCTAGCGTCTATTAGTACATAATCTTTATTTGACTCAATTAAATTTTCTAATTCATTTACAGTGATTAGCGGTCTTCCATGATTTATGGCATTGTCTAAAATCATCCCTGTATACATAACAGGATCTTTCGTTGTAGAAAATGGTGGTGCATATGCTAAATCTAGATGGAAAAGGTCTTCGACTTTGGCTTTATAAGTTATTGCGGTTACAAATACATCTATTCTTTTATCTACGCCTTCATAACCAACAATTTGAACTCCTAATAATCTTCCAGTAGTCTTGTCTGCAATTCCCTTTATCACCATTTCTTTACCACCCATGTATGTTGGCTTATTTGGTTTTATATTATGGCAAACAACTATCTCATATCCTTCTTCTCTCGCTTCTTTTTCAGTGAGTCCAGTAAGTGCAACCGTCCTATCGAATACTTTAAAAATCCCTGTTCCAAGAATTCCTCGAAATCTTAGACTACCACCAGTTATAACATCTCCTGCAATTCTACCTGTTTTATTTGCTGTGGAACCTAACGGGCGATATACTGGTTTTTCTGTTACAACATGGTAATGTTCGGAACAATCACCACAAGCATAAATGTCTTTTATATTAGTTCTCATATAAGCATCAACTTTTATCGCACCTGTTTCGCCTAGTTCAATTCCAGCTCTTTTTGCAAGTTCAGTGTTAGGACGTACACCAGTAGCTAAAATTACAATATCAGATTGAATTTCTTTACCATTTGATAAAATCACACTGTTATCCGTAATCTCAGATGCAGTAACGCCTGTCAGAACTGCAACATCATGTTTTTCCAGTTCATCTTTTACATAGATACTCATATCACTGTCAAGTCCTGGTGTGACATGTTGGAAACGTTCTATTAGTGTTATAGCAATCCCAAGTTTTGATAGGTTCTCACAAACTTCTAGTCCTATAAAACCAGTTCCTATAATCGTAGCATTTTTAGGAGTGTTTTTTTTGATGTATTCAGAAATATGGTTCATGTTTGTAATATTTCGTAATGCAAATACATTTTTTTTATCTTTACCTTTAATATCAGGTATCATAGGACTTGCTCCAGTAGCAATAATTAATTTATCATAGGTATCGATAATTATTTCTTGTGTCAATAAGTTCTTAATCTCAAGAGTTTTCGTAGTAGTGTTGATAGAAAGAACTTCATGCATGAGAAATACATCGACATTATATTTACTCTTAAAGAATGCTGGATCACGTGGAGTTAACTCATTAGCGTCCTCTATATCTCCACCTATAAAATAAGGCATCCCACAACCGGAATAAGAAATAAAATTATCTTTATCATAAATAACTATTTCAGCTTCTTCATTATTTCTTCTAGCTTTTGCTGCGGCAGATGTACCTGCAGCTACTGCACCTATTATTAATATTCTCATTTAGTCCTCCTCGGTTAATTATAGATTTTTATAAATACGTCATATTGATTTTTTTCGATATGTAGTTTAATTATAAAGTCATCTTAAAAGATGACTTTGTTTAATTACATAAGCTGCATGAGCATATGCTTGAATTTGTATTCGATTTCTTTGTTAAACTTAATAAAAGTTCGTATGCAATCTGGCTTCCCTCCGTACTTATAGAATAATATGTCCATTTTCCATCTTTCCTGCTTTCAACAATACCAGA
>CAJJLI010000331.1 GCA_905192625.1 uncultured Clostridium sp.
ATGACTACTTGTAGTCATTTCGTTTAAAATAATTATGTTACACCCTTATGTGTCGCGAAGAAATACTGGTATAATAATGAATGAGATATGTAACGTTAGGGTATACTCTTGTATTACAACTTTATTTATCTAGGAGATTTTGAATTTGAATAGTACTAGAAAAAGCATATTAGAAATGGATAATCAAGAAGCAAAACAATTTTTATTAAAGTCAGCAAGCTTTTTTAAGACGTCTTTGCCTAATTATATCAATTTATCAGTAGTTATAGGAAAAGCGGTGGATTTATTAAAAGACAAGCCATTTTCTGAACTAGTTAAACATAAGAGGTCGCTATCTGAAGCAGTTGACGTTAATCATCGAATATTAGCTAACAAAGATGGAAATTACGCTTGGAGACCTCTTCAAATATTACATCCAATAGTATATGTAGACTTGGTAAACGTAATTACACAGCAAAACAATTGGAGGCTCATCAAAAATAAGTTTGAAGAATTCCAAGCTGATAAGCGAATTGAATGTATATCGCTTCCTGTAGAATCGATTTCTTCGAAGAGTGATACTGCGGAAACTATTTTAAATTGGTGGGAAAATCTTGAACAAGCACAAATTGGTTATGCATTGGAATATGAGTACTGTATTCATTCAGATATTACCGATTGCTATAGCTCAATGTACACACATACCATTCCATGGGCGTTACATTCAAAAGAATGGGCTAAAACACATAGAAAAAATTCCCAAGGTATTGGAAATTTAATAGATTCTAAAATACAATATTTGCAAAACGGTCAAACGAATGGTATACCCCAAGGAAATGTATTAATGGATTTTATAGCTGAAATAGTACTCGGATATGCTGATAAAATGTTGTTAAACAAGATAGAAGAGGCGGGGATTGAAGAATTTAAAATACTTCGTTACAGAGATGATTACAGAATTTTCTCGGTTCGAAAAGACCAGGCCGAAGTGATTATCAGATTATTATCTGAAGTATTATCGGATTTAAATTTGAAGCTAAATTCAAATAAAACATTTTTATCGGATAATATAATCTTAGATGCAATTAAGTCAGATAAGATTTACTGGGATCTTAAGCATGCAAGTTTTACAGAAAAAAATAATAATAAGTGGAAGTTTAAGCTTAGTCTTCAAAAGCATTTGTTACAAGTAAAGCTTTTAGGAGATAAATATCCAAATTGTGGGAGCTTAAGTAAAGCGCTAAGTGAGGTTTACACACATAGAGTTTCTACTTTAAATAAAAGACCAGATGATATCTACCAATTGATTAGCATTCTTGTTAATATAATGCAAAAGAATCCTAGAACTTTGGAAGCTTGTATTGTGATTTTAGGTAAGCTTTTTGAGTTTATTGCTGTAGAAGAAATCAACTTATACTTGGATAAAATCTTAAGAAAATTCGTTAATACTCCTAATACTGATATAGTTGAAATTTGGTTACAAAGGCTTTCTTTAATTCATTCACGAGAGAAACCTTACAGTGCAAAATTATGTAAGAAAGTTTCTGATCCTAAAGGATTCACATTGTGGAATTCTGATTGGTTGAATGATGGATTTGATGAAAGTGAAATAATCAATGAAGCTTGCATTTCGAATTTAAGCTTGACTACGCCATCTAAAGAGTTAGAGCTATTTTTTTCGCAATATGAAGAATAATATAATATTCGCTATGCTAATTTTTTGAAATCGATTAGTTATAGAAGCGTAGTACTTTGTTGAATTGAATTATAAATTTCAGTGATATAAAAAACATTTCGTGATTAATGGGTGACATAAAGCTGAATTATAATTTATAACTATGGGGGGATACAATTGACTGAACTTAATGAAGGATATAACATAGAATACAAGGAATCAGTTCCCAAGAAGCCTAATCATCTAAAGGCAGAGATCGTATCTTTTTTAAATAGCGATACAGGCGGAACGATTTATTTAGGTGCTAGTGATGATGGAATACCAGTTGAACTTCCTAATAAGAGTAAGCAATATAAAGAATGGGAAGAACTATTAAGTAATTGGGTAGCCAGTGCATTTAGGCCAGAAGTTACGGGTTTAATTCTGGTTGATCCTAATTGTACACCTTTTAAAATTTCTGTAAGTGCGGGTTCTAATAAACCCTATTATTATACTGACGGGGAAGGAATGAACTGGAAAGGCGTATATATACGTAATGGCAGTTCGAAAAGACGTGCTAGTGATTCGGAGATAAGAAGAATGATGAATCGGCATATTGCCAATTCTTTCGATAGCGAAAAAATTGAACGGAATGACTTAACCTTTAATTACGCCGAGCAGGCTTTTACAAAAGAAGGAATAAAATTTGATGTTATTGGGTTGGATTTTAAGAAAAAGGTAGAGGATCAATTCAATAACGCTGCATTAATAGTTAGCGATGAGAATCCATTTATTTCAAAAGTAGCGGTGTATGAAGGACTGGATGTAGTCACTTTTCGAGATAAAAAAATATTTTCAGGCTCTGTGGCAAAACAAATTGATGATGCAATTCAATATATTCATCTAAGTAACAGGGTTCAAATTACTCTAGGACACAATGGCAAGCGAATAGAGAATTATTCTTATCCGATTGATGCAGTCCGTGAAGCAATAATGAATGCCTTCGTTCATCGAGACTATACTATGAGTTCAGATATTAAAATAGAGATTTTTGATGATAGATTAGCGATTTCTTCACCGGGCTCTCTTCCAGATGGATTAACGGTTGAGGACATAAAACAAGGAGCGAATGCTAAACGAAATCCTATTTTGATAAATGCTTTGGATAAAATGAACTATATTGAAAATTACGGTTCTGGAATTCGCCGCATTTATTCTCTGTATAAGGGGTTTATGCGTCAACCAGAATTAATTGCAACACATAATTTATTTACTGTTGTCTTGTATAATATGAATTATAAGCTAAATACTATGGAATTGAATCGTAATATGATTTCGATTGTTCAATATCTTAGTGATGGGAAACTTGCTAGCCGCCAAGAGATCCAAGATGCCCTAGACTTGCAAAAAAGCTACACATCTGAACTATTATCTAGTCTGAAGAAAGCAAGCATAATTGGTTCTGAGGGGCGAGGGCCAGCTACTAGATATTACCTGATAGCCACTGAAGCTAGCTAATTTTAATTAATTTTTTTATCTTTACCGGACGATTTACCGGAAGATAGAATATAAATCTTATTATATCAACGTTTTATCGACCGGACGATGTTTCATAATATTCATAGTTTTAGAACCTTTTACCGGACGATTCACCGGACGCTATGTCTTTAAACCCGGTATATCGCTATTTTGGTCACCGGACGATAGAGGGTTAAGGGTTTAATGAAAAAGTGATTGCTATTCTTCAATCAGCCAACTCGCCAAGTTGTGGTAATGATTTGAGGTAATGACAGAATATAATTTTATATTGCTTAGTAAAACTTCATGAATAAGAGAACCTTAATTTTGCGCTGTTTGTAGCAGTGTAAAACATTAAAAAACAAAAGTTTGTTTAGCCAGGTCTTAAGAAAGCTCGTAAAGCTTCACAGTTTTCAAAACGTTAATCTTTTTATATCGATATTTTCAGACGCTTCGCAATTTAGATTGTGGAGCGTTTTTTTGTTGGTGTGAAGAATATCCAAATAATGCAATGGATGGATACTATCTAGTTGGGATAAATAGCATGAATATATGATATTCATAGCTGAGTAGATTAAAATTATTAATACTAAATTCTACAGAATATATGTAAACTTATTACGCAGGATCATTAAAAAAATCATACAATGATTTTCCTGAAATCAATAA
>CAJJLI010000332.1 GCA_905192625.1 uncultured Clostridium sp.
ATTTAGAATGGAGGAAGTAACATGGCTAATTTTATAGACCGTGCAAAATTTTCATGTGCTTTAGGAGGAGCGTTAACAACGATAGCTGGCTTACCGAAAGCGGTACCAATTGTTCATGCTTCAGGTGGATGTGCAGCTGCTTTATCAAATACATATAATTTAGCTTCTGGTTATCGTGGAACTGGATATTGTGGAGGATCTATGATACCAACAAGTAATGTGACAGAAAACAATATTGTTTTTGGTGGTGAAAAAAGGCTTGAAGAGCAGATAGAAGAAACGATAAAAGCCATAGACGCAGATTTGTATATCGTAGTAACTGGATGTCAAGTTGAAATCATTGGTGATGACGCTGTTGGGATTTCGGGTAAGTTTCGAGATGAAAATGTCATTGGAGCCAGTACTCCGGGATTTTTGGGGAATACCTTTAAAGGCTATGATGCGGTTTTAAATGCGATTATTAAAGAAGTAATTGAACCTTCAAGTGATAAAGAAGATATTGGCCCAGGACACGAGAGGGGTTTAGTATTTCAAGATCCAACGTTATTTCCTTGGCTTACGATACGTGACAACATATCCTATGGTTTAAAAATCCGACACATTTATAGGGAAAACAAACAGCAAGTAGAGGATTTTATTGAACTTGTAGGGCTAAAAGGTTTCGAAAAATCATTTCCACATCAACTCTCTGGAGGGATGGCGCAAAGGGCAAGTTTAGCTAGAGCTTTAGTGAACCATCCAAAAGTATTATTACTCGATGAACCATTAGGAGCATTGGATGCATTTACAAGGATGAATATGCAGGATGAAATATTGCGCATTTGGAAAGAGCGAGAAACAACAATGGTAATGGTAACCCATGATGTAGATGAAGCAATCTATCTTAGTGATCGAATTTTTGTAATGACACCAAGACCTGCAAAGATTGAGCAAATCATTGCAGTTGAGATTGGTAGAAATGAAGTGCTAGGAAGAAAGAGAGATTGTGCCGATTTTTTGAAACTGCGGTCTAAAATACTTCAAATTCTTGATTTCACTGGAAAAGCGCAGCAACCGGAATATTATTTATAGGAGAGGTGGAAATATGAAAACATTAAAAAAGCGTATCAGTATCTTATTAACAATTGTATTACTAACATTTTTGCTTTCAGCTTGTAAGGCTAGTCCAGCGAATGAGGCTTTAAAGGAAAATAAATCATTGTCTGGAAAAAATGAAGATGCGTCTAAGGATATCTCTAATGATACAAAGAAAACAGATGAAACTTCCAAAGATACTTCAAATGAAACTTCAAAAGAAACTACGAATGGTTCTTCAAAAGACATTGCTGAGGATAAAGCAAATGTTCAAGAAGCGAAAGACAATGAAAATAAAAATCTTATAAAAGTACTTTATAGTTCAGGACTTTGTGGTATTCCGTTACATATTGCGAAGCAACTTGAGTTCTTTGAAGCGGAAGGTTTGGTTGAAGGAGAGGATTATGAATATGTAACTTCTAGTTTATCAGGAGTTGAGATGCTTACGACGGGTCAGGCGGATGTTAGTTTTGGATTGGTAGCAGCTATGCTAGCACCACTTGATAACGGATTAGAAGCAAAAACAGTATTAGGAATTCATACAGGGTGTATTTTATTATTAGCGGGAACGGACACCGGTATAAGCTCTGTTTCAGAGTTAAAGGGCAAAAAGATAGGAGTTCAACAATTGGCCTCCTCTGCTCATATAGTAGCCCAACGAGTTCTTGCAAGTGAAGGTATTGGTTCGACGGTTGAGAATATGGAGGTAGAGTTTGTAACTTATGGAAAGGATGACTTACCAATCGCATTAAAAGAAGGTGCAGTGGATGCTATTGCAATTGGTGATCCACAAGCTACGATTTTAATAAATGAAGGTGATGGTGTTGAACTTTTTAATTCCGCAACAGATGATTTATTAAAAGATGAATATTGCTGTTCTTTATGGGTTCGAAATGAGGCTCTAGAAAAATATCCGGATGAGGTGACAAAGGTTGTTACAGCCATACAAAAAGCATCTGCATGGGTAGATCAAAATACAGATTTAGCCGCAAAAATCCAGTTGGATAACGAGTGGCTTGTAGGTGATTTAGAAATTGATCGACAAGTTTTAAAAACTTATAAGTATTTGCCATCGGTAAGCGGAGTAGAAACAGCACTTACTAGAAATATTTTAGAGATGAAAGAGTTGGGTTTAATTCGAAAAGATACGAACGCAGAAGATCTTGCGAAAAGTAGCTTTTTAAGATTGGAAGGATTAGTGGATGAAATCGTTGGAACTGTCGAATCTCCTATTGACCCCAATACACAAATAAAGAATGATAAGTAAAGAATGAATAAATTATAAAGGGCTGTTCATTTAACTTTTTCTTAATCGTACATAATATTAGGATATAAACAGAAATAGTATTAATAAACAGCCCTAAAAGAAGAGACTTAATTCTAATTGTTAATGCTGTAGTTGCGGAATTCTGACAACGAATACACAATATTTTGGAATGTTCAAATTAAATGACGAAGAATCTGTATACTCAATGGAAATCGATTCTTCTTTAATTGATATTTTTTCAGGGTTAGTCAATGTATTAATATCCGTTAGCGATTCGGAAGCAAGTGTAGAAATAAGAGCGGTTGGTGATGACGGTAAGTAGCCCTTTAAATCCACTATGACATTCAGAGGTTCCTCGGAAACATTTACAAACTTTATAATTAAGTCGTTGTTGTCATCGGTGGAAACAACTTGGTACAGTTTGTTTTGTATTTGATTCGTGGTATTCGTGGATTGTTCTGTAGTGCTGTTAACAGTAGCAGGAGTGGAGATAAAACTATGAAGTACACGTGTTCCTTTATTGTTTGAAAATATTTTCTGAACATAAAAATTAGCTGAGTTCCACATTTGTTTACTTTTAAACCAGATTAAATCAGGTGCCCATTGATAACTAACACTGTTACCAAAAAGTGGCGCATAAGAGGCAAGTTTAACTATATCACCATTTCTTTCTAGCCCTGTCATAAATGCAGCTTCGCTAAGTGCGGCCTCCATCGTATTTGATTTGGCTGCATATTCTCCCAGAAATACAGGTGTGCTCTCACGGTTATACGAATCATAACGATTGGTATTTGCAAGAAACCAAGAAGGGGGCATATAATAATGCTCATCTACAAGGCTAGCATAATCAGGACCGTAGAGCTTGATTTTATTCCATGCATATTTATCGTTTGCGGTAGGACCATTTGCTATGATTAATTGAATACCACCATATAGATTTGGATTTTTCATAGCAGCTTGTTCAAAAGCATCTTTAAAGGCTTCATACCTTGCAAAATAAGAGTTTCCCCATTGTTCGTTACCAATTCCAATATAGTTTAGTGCAAAAGGTTCTTCGTGTCCCATAGAAACTCGTATCGCTCCCCATTTGGTTGTTGCATCCCCTTTACAAAATTCTACGAGATCGAGAGCATCCTGAATATACTCCTTAAATTCAATACTGTTAATGTCAAGTTCTTCATACGCAGTACCAATTGTTTTGGTGCCTTGTATTTGACAAGAGAGTCCTGCGTTTACAATGGGAATAGGCTCACAGTTTAAATCTTCACTTAATAAAAAGTATTCATAAAATCCAACTCCATATGTCATGTAATAAGGATGATTGGATTCTTTATAATCATCTCCCCAAATGTTTACGGATAGGGGTCTTGTTGCCACATCTCCATAACTTACTTCTCCATTGATGGAAAATTCGAGTCCGTCACCTATGGAATCCTTCCAGTCATAGGCATTTTCTAACGTCTCA
>CAJJLI010000333.1 GCA_905192625.1 uncultured Clostridium sp.
GGTGGTGGCGTCAAGCGCGAAAGAGTCGATCGGGGTGACGATCTGACCCTTTTCTTAATGCTTTATAGTTCGTTCTTGGTCTCTTGTAATAAGTTTATCATTCCAGATAAGAAAGAAAGGATCAATCAAAAGGGTAATGAGGTATTGAGTCAAACGGGAGAAATGACCGATTCGAAGGATGTGGCTAAGGGGCAAGAGAAAGCTGATTCAATTAACCAAGAGGATGAAGCTAAGAATCAAGAAATAGAAGAGTCCATAGGACCAAAGGATGAAACTTTGAAAACCGAAGATTCTAAAATTCAAAAGGATGAAACTCAGAAGGAAGAACTACATATCATCGATGATAACTATAGATCTTATTATGAAGTGTTTCTTGCTTCGTATTATGATAGTGACGGTAATGGGGTTGGAGACATTCAAGGTTTAATTCAGAAACTTAATTATATCAATGACAATAACGAAGAAACGGATACCGATCTTGGATGTAATGGAATATGGTTGATGCCAATCATGCCATCGGATACGTATCATAAGTATGATGTAAATGATTATTATTCCGTTGATCCAGAGTATGGTACCATAGAGGATTTCAAAGAGTTGTCTGCAGAATGTAAGAAAAGAGGCATTAAGCTAATCATTGATCTCGTATTTAATCATACATCCGATACTCATCCATGGTTTTTAAGTGCGACATCTTATCTTAAAAGCCTAGATGCGAAAGCCGAACCATCGGTGAAAGAAAATAAGTACTTTGGATATTATAATTTTGCGAAAGATATGGAGAATAACTCAAATTATTATCGTGTTGGGAATACCGATTGGTACTATGAAGGAGTTTTTTGGAGTGAAATGCCAGATCTTAATTTAGCAAACGATGAAGTACGAAGTGAAATAGAAGATATTGCAAGCTATTGGTTGGATCTAGGCGTAGATGGTTTCCGCTTGGATGCTGCGAAGGAATATTTTACAGGGGGAGCAAAAAAGAATATCGAAGTATTATCTTGGTTTACCAATTATGTAAAAGAAATCAATGCAGATACCTATGTGGTAGCTGAGGTATGGGATTCCTTTGGTTCCATTGCAAGTTACTATGAAAGTGGTGTAGATAGTATTTTTAATTATGCCCTTGGAGATGCTACTGGTAAAATAGCAACGACTGTAAATTCTGCGGGAAATGGCAAAGCGGGAAGTTCTTTTGCAAAGGCGATGGAACAAGTGGATACAACATTTCGTGATCGAAATCCACACTTTATTGATGCATCTTTTTTGAGTAATCATGACAATGACCGTTGTGCTGGTTATGTTGGTTATGATGCTGATAAGGTTAAATTACTCGGCGGTATTAACCTTATGATGAGTGGAAGTAGTTTTATCTACTACGGTGAAGAAATCGGAATGAGTGGAAGTGGAATTGATGAGAATAAACGTGTACCAATGTATTGGTCAGAAACTGATTCCAGCGGAATGACGAAAGGACCAGCCAAGATGACGGTTCAAGAACATAAATTCCAGGCTTTGGAGGAACAAATAAAAGATGAAAATTCTATATTTTATTATTATCAAAAGGCAGTAAGATTGCGTAATGAAAATCCTGAAATTGCTAGAGGTAGTGTAACCGCAATCCCTCTTCCAGACAAAGACATCGCCGCTGTAATAAAGACGTATGAAGATAGTAGCATTATAATTTTATATAACATTAGTGGTGAGGAGAAAGAAGTTCAACTAGATAGTATCGATTATGAATATAGCCGAGTGAAAGGTTATTTAACAACGAACGTATTAGAAATACCAAAGTTAAGTGGAACTGTACTAACAATGCCTCCTTATTCTATTGTGCTTTTAAAATAAATTTTAAAAGCTCAATCTGTTTGGGAAAACAAAAGAATAAATGGCACAGGGAAAGGAGTTTTCATGAATTTTAGCGCAGTTTATCATAGAACATCAGACAATTATTGTTATGCATTCAATGAGAATGAATTAATCATTAACCTAAGAACAGGCTATGAAGTTAAACGTATTTTTTTGCATCACGGGGACCCTTTTTTAGCCGGAATTTTGGGTGGAAAAGAAGTTTGGAATGGACAAAAAGAGGAAATCTATTATAAAAAGCGTTTGAAGCATCATATGTGGTGGACAGCAACGATTCGTCCTCCTTTTAAACGACTTAAATATTATTTTGAACTTCATACAGATACTGAAGTTTGGTTTTATTTTGAAGATGGTTTTTTTAGCAAAGAACAGCTGAATATTGAAGGTAAAAGTATGCAGTGCTTTACTTTTCCGTGGATGAATGTTTCAGACATCAATAAAACTCCATCCTGGGTAAATCAAACGGTTTGGTATCAGATATTTCCGGATCGCTTCTATAATGGAGATGTAACAAATGATCCGAGGATTGTTTCGAAATGGCACAAAGGAAATGTTACGAATAAAGAATTCTATGGTGGTGACCTGGAGGGAATTCGTAAAAAACTAGAGTATTTGAGTAATCTTGGTATAACAGGTATATATTTAACACCAATCAATGAAGCAGATACTTCACATAAGTATGACACTATAAATTATGAAAAAATAGATCCTCATTTTGGTGATCAAAACACTGTGCGTCAACTTGTAAGTGATGCACATAAATTAGGAATACGTGTAATGCTAGATGGCGTGTTTAATCATTGTGGACCAAAGTTCAAGCCCTGGTTAGATGTATTATCCAATGGAAAGAATTCAAAGTACTTTGATTGGTTTATAATCAATGAATGGCCAATCAAGCAATGTAGGGAAGATGTTAGCGCTGGTAAATACTACACGTTTGCATTCGCAGATTATATGCCAAAACTTAATACAAATCATGATGACGTGATAGAATATTTTATAGAAATTTGCGAGCACTGGGTGAAGCACTACGATATTGATGGTATCCGGTTTGATGTTGCCAATGAAATTTCCCATAAGTTTGTCAAGCGCCTACGTAATCGTATCAAAGCTATAAAATCAGATGTCTATCTACTTGGAGAGATTTGGCATGATTCCATAGGTTGGTTACATGGGGATGAATTCGATGCAGTTATGAACTATCCACTGACTGGGAGTATAAAAGATTTTTGGGTGGATAAGGATTTAACGAAAGATGATTTTGAGTTTATGATCAATCGATGTTACACAATGTATATGCAACAAACCAATGATGTCTTATTTAATCTTTTGGATTCCCATGATACCATTCGTTTGCGTTCCTCGGTATCAAACCTTTCTGAATTTTATCAACAATTATGCGTTTTGTTTACGATGCCAGGCAGTCCTTGTATATTTTATGGAACGGAAATTGCTATGGAAGGTGGGCATGACCCGGATTGTAGAAGGTGTATGCCGTGGGAAGATATCGAATCAGGAGCATTCAATGATAGAATTGACTTCTTAAGGGAGTTGATTCATTATAGAAAGCAAGAAGAAGTTTTTCGCTGTCGTAATTTTCACTTTCCGAATACGATTGCAAACAAACGAGTTATTGAATATATTAAAATAGATTATAATACGCAATTAGAAGTAATAATCAATTGTTCAAAGGATGATATTTTTGTTCCAGAAAAGGGAGAAATCTTAATTGCAATGTTTTATGATAATCAAATGTTAAAGGAAAACGGAATATTAATTCGAAAGTATGACACTGAGGTAAGGACATAACTAGCAGTACACATTTTTAGCGGCATTAAGGAATTGTGGAGCGATTCCATTAATGAAATTGTATTAAGTGTATGGAACGATTTCCATCGATGCAAGTGCATTTATGAATGAGGCTATGTAACTGTAT
>CAJJLI010000334.1 GCA_905192625.1 uncultured Clostridium sp.
CTATGAATGTTTCTATATAATAGACACTACATGTTCTTCTATGAATGTTTCTATATAATAGACACTACATGTTCTTCTATGAATGTTTCTATACAATGAATATTTCTATATATAATGAACGAAATTACTTCCATCCCAATAAACATTAAAAAAATACATTGATCTATATGATTTCTAAAATTTTTATATTATCTACCCAAATCAATTACATTTTGAATCAATGCTTTACATCTACCACAAACACTGCCAGCCTCTGTAAGCTCAACTATCTTGTCAACAGTATCTGCTCCGTTATGAACTGCGTCAATTACTGTTTGCATAGAAACATCTTTACAACCACATAAAGTCGTTTTGATGTATTCTAAATTTTCTTTACAGCCTTCACATTCTGTACAAACCCCTGTCTTTTCAGCGATTTCTTCAATGGTTCTTGCACCTTCACACATTGCTTTACGAATTGTTTTATATTCTACATTATTCACAGTACATATGATACCCTTATTTGCCATTTTCATAACTCCTTTATAACTTTTATTTCATGATAAACAACTTTTTTATTATGATAGAGAATAAATTCTCACTTTTTTTATACAACCAAATCCGCAAGTTCTGCTTCTAAATATTCTAGAATTTGCTCACGATTTACAACCATTTGGCAACCTCTAACACCTGCACTTATAACAATTTCATCAAATAAGATTGCTGTTTCATCGATATAAGTAGGGAACTTTTTCTTCATTCCAACTGGTGAACAACCACCTCGGATATAACCGGTTAAAGGAAGCAAGTCTTTTACAGGAAGCATCTCAATTTTTTTATCACCAACGATTGCTGCTGCTTTTTTTAAATTCAATTCTTCAGCGACTGGAATACAAAATACCATATATCCCTTCTTTTCACCTTTTGTTACTAAGGTCTTAAAAACTTGTTCCACAGGTTGTCCAGTTTGTTCTGCAACGTGAACTCCTGAGAGATCATCCTCATCTACTTCATATTCTACCGTCTTAAAATTTACATTTGCTTGTTCAAGTAAACGCATTGCATTCGTTTTCACCATGCTCTTATCCTCCAAAGCTTTCTTATGAGAGGCAACCATACAGTTTTCTTTTCTTATTTTTAACGTTGCGTCAACGCATTAAAACATCTTCATCGTAGATAAAGTTATTCTTTGACTTTTTATCAAACGATTCAAACATGCGCATAGTTGTCATTTACTTTATCTGTTCGTAAAGTGGCTTACGAATTTTTTTTCTTGTGATTTCTACAAGATTTAACGCAGTCATATCAATAAGCATAGTTTTTACAGGATCTTGTTTTAAATATTCATTTAAAGTATTTAACAAGCATTCCTTATTTTCTTCTTTTTTCATATCTATAAAATCTACGATAATGATACCGGATAGATTACGGAGGCGTATTTGTTTTGCAATCTCTTTCGCTGCTTCAAGATTTAACTTAAAAAAAGTTTCCTCCACATTCTTTTTCCCTGTTACTGCCTTACTTGTATTGACATCAATCACCGTCAAAGCTTCCGTAGGCTGTATGATTAAGTTTCCACCGCTTTTTAACCAAACCTTTTCTTTCAGTGCATTTTCCAATTTCGTTTCAATGCCATATAGTTTAATTAAAGGTAGCATCGGATCTGAATATAGTTTTAATTTATGAAGATCTTCTTTTTGATAGGTCTCTAAATACTCTTTTATTTCTGAGTACATGAAAGTATCGTCAGTTATAAAACTTTCGATTTCATGAGATAGTCCATCACGTATTGAACAGATGTATGCCTTTGGTGTCTGATATACCTTAGAAAAACGCAAGCGATAAATTCCATAATTCTTGATATCTTCATATAGTTTTAAAAGAACTTCAATTTCATTTTTAATCAGTTCTTCAGAAACTAGACTTGCATTTGTTCGAATGATAAATCCATATTGACCAGATATATATGGTTCTAAAAGTTTTCTTAGTCGCTTGCGCTCCTTATCACTTTCAACCTTATTAGAAACACCTATTCCTGGTTTTCCATGTACTAATACCACATATTTTCCTGTCAAATTTATATCCGTAGTAACCACTGGTGCCTTCGTTTTTACATCTTCTTTCGAAATCTGTACAATTAATTCATCACCAATACGAACTTGCTCTGTTTTGTTTTCTTTTGTAAATATGGCATGCTTTACTTCACATAGTGAAAGATAACACATCTGACCATGTTCAATCTCAACAAATGCAGCATTAATATTTTTGACTATATTTTTAACTTTCCCAACATAGATATTTCCAAGTAGGGAGTTCTCTTCTTCTTTTTCAACATTAATTTGAACCAAATCATTTTCATCAAATAGTGAAGATATAATTTTTTGATTCAATTTTGTGATAATTAATTTCTTCCCCATAATGACATCCATTCTATTGATATCGAATTTCACCTTTTATCTCTCAGTGCTTAATAAAGATACCAATTGTTTTTCTGGTAAAGCGCCTTCTGCTGTTGCTTTTTCGAGCATAGCTTGGGTCATGCCACGTCTTGAAACGTCTGCAAACATGTCCATACGATGAATTTGATATGCAAATGGATTGTATTCTACACCTATAGAACTACAAAATGCTTCTATGATAAGCTCCGGTTTAATGTTCGTTACACTACCAGCAGACAACTGTAGAAAGACTTTTTTACCATTTTCATAACAGTCGGCATGAGCGGTTCCTAATTCTCTAGAAAAACTAGAAGTTGATTGTATAAATTCGGTTTCATTTACACCAAATCCGTAAATAAACGGTTTAATGTCTAATTCACGTTCTGATTTTTTTGACTTCTTTATAACCGTAATTGTTTCGTTTGCTAAGAATTCTTTTAATTTAGTTTCAAATTCTTCCTTTGTTAACGCTTTCCCATTTACAATCAGTTCGTAACCATCTTTTACAGATACCATATAATCTGCTGCTGCAACCAATGACATGGCTGTTTCTTTTCTTTGATGTGGTAATGGCTCTGGTATAACTACAAGATCCGTAACTAAGAAACCTTCTGGCATTTGCTCGTTGAAACGACGAATCATCTCATCCTTGCCTTCAAAAGTATTTAACTCAACGTCCAAATATTCTCCATCACTTGTCAAACCAACACCAAGGGGTGATGCAAATGACAAAACTTGATGGGGATTAAAACCATTGCTATAAACAACATCTAACTCTGCACGTCGAATTGCTTTTTGAAAAAATCGCATTACGTCCAAATGTCCAATGAACTTCATAGCACCATATTTTGAAAATCTAACTCTTACATTCATATTTAACCTCCAGGATGCCTTAAGGCAACAAACAATAGTAAATGTTTTATTATGCTTCCTATTGTTTTAAATCGGGTGGAATTATAAATTAACCCCATTTTTTGCCCTTCATCTTTTTACTATCATACTAATTTCTTGCTTCTACGCAGACTCCGCCTTTAAACGATGCTGCTCCACAACCCGAACATGACATACGACAATTTGGTGTAACTGTTTCTTCCTTCGCTCTTTTGTATTCTTTCCATAAAAATTGCTTTGTTACACCGATATCGATAAATTCCCATGGGAATATTTCATCTTCGTTACGCTCTCTACTAGTGTAGAATTCGATATCCACGCCATTCTTTTCAAACACACGCATCCAAACATCATTTTTGAAATATTCAGACCATGCATCATAGATACAACCTTCTTGATATGCATCGTAGATAGAGGAAGCACGTCTTCTGTTAGCTCTATCAAAAAGACCCTCTAATAAAGTAACTTCACCATCATGCCAGTTATAACGAATGC
>CAJJLI010000335.1 GCA_905192625.1 uncultured Clostridium sp.
ACGAATCATTACGATCCAAGAATTCGAGGGAATGCTGTGTTAGGTCTGTATTAGTCTTTATTTTAGTTGCAATTATCTATAAAAATAAAGTAATAAAGTGAATATATTTTTAGCTATAAGTAGAATATTTATCAAAAACAGATTAATTCCTTGTAATCCTATCTGGAATATGTTATAAAATAAGTACAAAGTATAGGAGGCTAAACTATGGTGAATGAAAAAGCAGATATAATAGATTTTTCATTTGATAAAACGATTAATCTGTTTTCGAATAAATGGAAGATTCTTATTATTGAGTCATTGCTATATGAAAAAAAGCGATTTAATGAATTAAAACGCCTTGTACGAGGAATTAGTGCAAAGGTATTAACCGATAATTTACGTAGGTTAGAAGAAGAAGGATTCGTTCAAAGAAACGTTATTTTAGAGGTTCCAGTTAAAGTAGAATATGCATTAACGGACTATGGGAAAAGCCTAGCTCCAGTAATAGATGCATTAACTGAGTGGAGAAAAATGAATCATACCTATGAGGTGAATAATAGCAAACGAACACAAAGCGAACAAGCAGTATAAAAAACTTGGTTGTTTAGAACAGATAACTCACCAAAGGTAACTAGATAACTTAAAGTACCTTATTGCCAAAAGTAAAATAATCCGTTATTATAGTCGAAGTGGATATTTATAATAAGTAAAAGTAATAAGGAATTACTATGAAAAAGGCTTAAGCCTTTATTATTTTTATTTTTTATAAATGAGAATGAATATTAGAATCAAATATTTACACTATATTTGGAGGAGAAATGAAACAGTCACGAAAGAACTTTTTAATTCTATTTATTTCTTTGATTGCATTGTCAGCAGTATCAATCGTGATCGGTGTAAAAGATGTTAGTCTAAAGCAAGTAATCAGTGGTGATATTGAGACCATTCGCCTTATTACAATTAGTAGATTACCTAGATTATTCAGTATTTTATTAACTGGTGCCGGACTTAGTATTGCAGGGTTAATCATGCAGACGATTACAGGAAACAAATTTACATCACCAACAACGGCAGGAACGATGGAATGGTGCCGGCTTGGAGTAGCACTAGCGATTATACTAGCTGGTGGCGAACATAAGATGTTTAAGATAGCAGTTGCATTTATCATTTCATTGATAGGAACGCTATTATTTGTTCAATTATTATCACGTTTAAAATTTCAGAATGCCATTATGGTACCGCTTATCGGTATGATGCTTGGTAATGTAGTAAGTTCAATCACTACATTTATAGCTTACAAATATGACATCATTCAAAATATGTCATCATGGCTTCAAGGTAACTTTTCCTTAGTGATTAAAGGGAGATATGAAATATTATATTTAGGCCTTCCTTTTATTATAATTGCTTATGCGTATGCCAATCGTTTTACAATTGCAGGCATGGGTGAAAGCTTTTCAACAAACTTAGGATTAAACCATAAACGAGTTGTATTTATTGGACTAGTCATTGTAGCATTTCTTTCCTCTATTATTGTTGTAACAATAGGTAGCATCGCTTTTGTAGGATTGATAATACCTAATTTAGTTGCAATGTACAAAGGTGATAATGTTCGTGGTTCTTTGTTAGAAACCGCCATGTTTGGAGCAATCTTTGTTCTTATATGTGACATAATTGGAAGAACAATTCTATCCCCTTATGAAGTGCCAATAAGTGTTGTTGTTAGTATTATAGGTAGTATTATATTTTTACTCGTATTATTTAAGAAAAGAAAGGGTTAATTATGAAAAAAAGACATGTGATTTCAACTTTACTGGTGTTAACAGCTATTCTAGTAATTTCCATGGGACTTTTTATCTTTCTTGGATTAAATGAAAAGAATGTTGCTTATTACCTGCCAAAGCGACTGCTAAAGGTAGGAACCGTTATTATCGTTAGCTTTTGTATTGGCTATTCATCCGTTACATTTCAGACGATTACAAATAATACAATATTAACACCAAGTGTTATTGGATTAGATTCATTGTATTTATTTATTCAAACCATTGTAGTTTACCTTTTTGGTAGTAAAACCTTATCGATGCTTGTAGGTGTACCTAATTTCATAATCTCTGTAGGTTTCATGATAGTAGGATCGTATTTGTTATTCTTCTTATTATTTCGAGGACATAGTAAAAACATCTATTTCCTAGTATTAGCTGGTATGGTCTTTGGTAGTTTATTTGGAGGTATGTCCACATTTATGCAAGTGTTACTTGATCCAAATGAATTTTCGGTGCTAGAAGGCAGAATGTTTGCAAGTTTTAGTAAAATAAATGAAGATTTGTTTTACATATGTCTTATTATTTGTATCGTTATCATCTTTAGTGTTTGGAAAGATAATAGGAAATTGGATGCTATTTCGTTAGGGCAAGAGCATGCAGTTAGCTTGGGTGTGAACTACCACCGTATTGTTTTAAAACAATTGCTTATTATTTCTGTATTAGTGTCTATATCAACTGTATTAGTTGGACCTATTACCTTTTTAGGGATTATTATTGTTAGTTTGGGAAGAAAGATGATAAAAGATTATAGACATTCTTACCGTATTATAGCAACTGTACTCATAGGTTCAATCGCATTGAGTGTCGGGTTATTAATTGTAGAACGTGTTCTGCATTTTACAACAACAATAAGCGTTATCATTAATTTTGTTGGTGGTATTTATTTCTTGTGGCTCTTAATTAAAGAAAGAAATGTATAATATGACGCCAGTTATAGTAAATAGAAAAGTACGAATAGATCGACTAAGGAGTGTGAGCACGTTTGATTAAGGTAGAACAATTAACAAAGAAATATGGAAATAAGACAGTTTTGGATCATGTTGACTTAGAATTACCGAAGCAGCAGCTGATTTCCTTTATAGGTAGCAATGGTGCAGGGAAAAGTACATTAATATCGCTAATTAGTAGAATATTAGAAAAAAACGAAGGGTCTGTTTTTATAGATAGTAAAGAACTTGGTGATTGGAAAAATGATGAGTTGTCAAAGCGACTCTCTATCCTAAAGCAATCAAACCATTTAAATATAAGGCTAACAGTAAGGGAATTGGTTGGCTTTGGGCGATTTCCACATTCAAAAGGAAAATTAACGAAGGAAGATGAAAAGTACATTGATCAAGCAATTGATTATCTTGGCTTAAAAGAAATTGAAAATCGTTATTTGGATGAACTTAGTGGTGGTCAAAGACAGATGGCATATATTGCTATGGTTATTGCCCAAGATACAGAGTATGTATTTTTGGACGAGCCTTTAAACAATCTAGATATGCACCATTCAGTAATTATTATGAAGGTCTTAAAACGAATGGTAGAGGAACTAGGAAAGACTGTTATGGTAGTTATCCATGATATTAATTTTGTCTCCTGTTACGCAGATTATATCATTGCATTAAAAAATGGAAAACTTCTAGGTCATGGCAGTAATAAGGAAATGATGACAGAAGAGATTCTTAAAGACGTATATAATATGGACATTGAAATCCGCTCCATTGATGGGAAAAATATATGTCTCTATTATCATTAACAATTATTTTAATAACTATATAAAATTGATGTAAATGTCAATTAAGACAATTAACATAAATAAAAAAAAGAAAAGAGGTTTCATATGAAGAAATTATTATTTGGTTTAATATGTGCTGGTTTTATAGTAACTGCAGTAGGATGTGGGACAAAAAATGATACAACTACAGGTGCGAACAACAATGGAAATTCCGTTACCTCAGAGCATACAGATACTGTAAGAGATAGAACCAACAATAATC
>CAJJLI010000336.1 GCA_905192625.1 uncultured Clostridium sp.
TAAAGTTTCAGATGGACAATTAAATTTTGTATTTCCTGCAGGTACATATAGAATGTGCGCGATAATGATAACGCTGGTTGAGTTGGACAGTGAGGGACCAAGCGTGACACCAGAACCAAGTGTAACGCCAGAACCAAACGTGACACCAGAACCAAGCGTGACACCAGAACCAAGTGTAACGCCAGAACCAAGCGTGACACCAGAACCAAGCGTGACACCAGAACCAAGTGTAACGCCAGAACCAAGTGTAACGCCAGAACCAAGTGTGACGCCAGAGCCAAGTGTGACACCAGAGCCAAGTGTGACACCAGAGCCAAGTGTGACGCCAGAACCAACAGTGACACCACAACCAACAGAGGTACCATCGATTTTAGATGAAATTCAATTAGAAGAAATGAAACAAACACTATATATTAATGGCAATGAAAAGGATTCCGAGTTTGGGCTGATATTACCTAAGAATGTAGTAGTGGTGTCATCATTCAATGGAAATCATAATGATAAAATTCCAGTAATGATTGATTATTCATCGGATATGCCTATCGTGGCTAAGGTTAATCCGAACGGAAAAATATTAGCGAAGAGTGAAGGAATTGCAAATGTAACAGCTATCGTTACATTAAAAGATGGTACAGCTAAAAAATTTATTGTTACCGTAACTGTACAAACAGCTAATATTGAAGTGACTCAAAGTATGGATCGAATGAAAGTAGGAGAAAGTGCTGTTTTTGAAGTAAAAGTCAATGGAGTGAAAGAATCAAATATAATGTGGAAAACATCAACTCCAGAACTGGTAGAAGTAAGTAAAAGTAAAGGTGAATTGGTCACGCACGTATATGCAAAATCACAAGGGATTGCTTGTATTGAAGTCAGCGCTGCTAATATTAGAAAATTAATCTTTATTACAGTAGAGTAGATGGATGGCTTAGCACAGCTTATGTAGACGCAAGAAGATCATAGAAGTATAAAGGAAAGACGTTACCGTAAGGAAAGAGATATGGTAACGTCTTTCTTGCGTTTTTAATTAAAAAGAAAGACTTGTACTACGGAAGAAACAATTTGACATTGAAAAAGAATATAGGAATCAGAAAGATAAAAAAATCTAAGATTATGAAAAAATGCATTTGTTTAATAACTAAACTATATTTAAAATGATTTAAATTAACACTTATACACGAAAAACATAAAATTTCAAGAATCATTTTAGTTTACTTTCTACTAAAAAAGTGTTAAAATGAATGATATAGTATTTTAAAAGTAGAATTTTATAAAAATAAATAAACATAAATATAATTTACCATAGTGAATGTACATTTCATATGGTAAGCTACATTAAGAAAGGTTTGGTGCGTTTATGATATCTAATCAAATTCTTCAAAATACAATTGAAGGTCTTAAAGCAATTACAAGGATTGATATTTGTATTATGGACACGGAAGGAAAATCGTTAGCTTCTACTATTAATAATGCGGATGATTATGAAAATGCAGTTCTTGCATTTGTAGAGTCTCCAGCGGATAGCCAGGTTTTACAAGGATATCAATTTTTTAAAGTATTTGATGAACATCAATTAGAATATGTAATTTTAGTAAAAGGCGATAGTGATGATGTATATATGGTAGGTAAGATTGCTTCCTTCCAGATACAAAATCTATTGGTTGCGTATAAAGAAAGATACGATAAAGATAACTTCATTAAGAATCTTTTATTGGATAATTTACTTTTGGTTGATATTTATAACAGAGCGAAAAAGCTCCATATTGAGACCGATGTTCGAAGAGTTGTATTTATTATTGAAACGAAGAATGAAAAAGATACGAATGCGCTTGAAACCGTTCGCAGTCTATTTTCTAGTAAGACAAAAGACTTTATCACTGCGGTAGATGAGAAGAATATTATTCTTGTAAAAGAATTAAAACCAAATGAAACTTACGATGATATGACAAAGACTGCAAAAGTAATATTAGATATGCTTAATACAGAAGCAATGACAAAAGTGTATGTTGCTTTTGGTACAATCGTTAATGAAATTAAGGATGTTTCCAGATCATACAAAGAAGCTAAAATGGCGCTTGATGTAGGTAAAATCTTCTACAATGGACGTAATGTTGTTGCCTATAATCAACTTGGAATTGGACGTTTAATTTATCAATTACCAATGCCACTTTGTAAAATGTTTATTCGTGAAATATTTGATGGTAAATCACCGGATGATTTTGATGAAGAGACATTAACAACAATTAATAAGTTCTTTGAGAATAGCTTAAATGTATCAGAGACTTCAAGACAACTATATATTCATAGAAATACGTTAGTTTATCGTTTGGATAAACTTCAAAAGAGTACAAATCTTGATTTGCGCGTATTTGAGGATGCGATTACATTTAAAATCGCACTTATGGTTGTTAAGTATATGAAGTATATGGAAAACATGGAATATTAATAAGATTGCCGGTATTTTAGTTCTACGGGATGTTCTATAGACGTAAACTGGAGTGCCGGCATTTGATAGTTATAGGCCAATACAAAGTAACAGTAAGGTAATTTAATATACATAAGGATAATAGAAAGGGATTGGAAAGAGATGGCCGGTTCTTACGATTTAAATAAGGATTTAGGAGAAATAGAAGCCCCTGTTATCGTATTTGATGGTGTTTCTAAAGATTATCATAAAGGAACCCATGCAATTAATAATGTTAATATAGAGATACGTAAGGGTGAATTTGTATTTATTGTGGGCAGCAGTGGTTCGGGAAAATCCACGTTAATTAAACTGATGTTAAAAGAAATAAAACCAACAAAGGGGAAGATATTTGTTGCAGGGAAAGATTTATCGAGACTAAAACGATGGTCGGTGTGTAAGTACCGAAGAAGTATAGGCGTTGTATTTCAAGACTTTAGGTTGCTTCCTGATCGTAGCGTTTTTGAGAACGTAGCATTTGCTCAAAGGGTAATTGAGGCACCTACAAAAGAAATAAGAAGACAAACACCTAAAATGTTATCCCTTGTGGGATTATCTGAGAAACATAAAGCATATCCAAAAGAATTATCTGGTGGTGAGCAGCAAAGAGTTGCTCTTGCAAGAGCACTTGTAAATAACCCGGTGATTTTATTGGCGGATGAGCCAACAGGAAATTTAGATCCTAAAAACTCATGGGAAATTATGCGCTTGTTGGAGGAAATAAACAAAAAAGGAACCACAGTCGTAATTGTGACACATAATCATGAGATAGTAAATGCAATGCAAAAAAGAGTGATTACAATGAAAAATGGCGTATTAATAAGTGATGATAAAAAGGGTGGTTATGTGCATGCCAAAAATTAGTACAGTAATTTATAGTTTTAAACAAGGTGTTAAAAATATTAAGCGAAATCAGATGTTTAGTTTAGCTTCGATAGGAACTATGACAGCCTGTTTATTTTTATTTGGTGTTTTTTACTTTGCGTTAACGAATTTTAAATATGTCATAAAAAATGCAGAACAGGCGGTAAGTGTCACCGTATTTTTTGAAAAAGGGACCACCGACGCTGAGATAAAAGCGATTGGTGATAAGATAATGCTTCGTGCGGAAGTTGCAAAGTGTGAGTACATATCAGCAGAAGAAGCATGGGAGAATTATAAAAATACAAAGTTAAATGAAGAACAAATTGCATCCTTTGGAGAGGACAATCCTTTAAAAGATTCAAACAATTATGTAGTATATTTAAACGATGTTGAAATGCAAGATTCTTTAGTAAAATATATATCAAGTATCCCTGGAGTAAGGCAAGTCAATGACTC
>CAJJLI010000337.1 GCA_905192625.1 uncultured Clostridium sp.
TGTAATAAACCCGTTTTCAATAAGAACTGTTCCCAGTCTTTTTCCTGATCCCTTCTGTAGTTGTAAAGCTTTCGTCAGATCATCTTCTGTTATTAGCTTTAAATCTATCAGCATTTCTCCTAATCGTTTATTTTTCATGTAAAACCTTCTTTAGTTAAAATTTAATATGCAATCACTAGAGATTATTCGCCCACATTCATTGGACGAACACTTATCTCTTGTTCTGCAAATACATCATTTTTATAGTAAATTTTTATTTTATATGTAAATACTTGATTTTCATATTTTAATTCTTCCAATTTTGGAACCAAGCCGTTCGTCTTCGTTTGATCTGTTAAAATCGGCATCAAAGAAGTTGAATCTCCAACGGTTCTTATATAAATATTCTCGTCAATATTTTCGAGATACATTCTATAACCTCTTTGAACATTATAAAATGTCCAATCCGTATTCTCATCCGTTTCAGATACCTGCTCTTGAATTTCATCCGCGCTACGAAGCTCGAAAGAGATTGCTGCAACCGTAGTTGATAGGAGTGTCTGTGCTTCCGCTCTTAATGTGATTTTAAAGTATGCATCTTTAATCACTGTGATACCACCACCTATAAAACCCATTGTAAGTGCAACAATCAATACTGCCAACAGCATTTCTGATAAACTAAAACCTTGTAGTGATTTTATTTTTTTCATTATTTTTTCTCTTCTTATATAACTAAAAATCATTATTTCGTATAGGCTGAAAGGCTACTATCTGTTGTTGAAAATATTTTAACAGTTATCTTTATCTCTTCCTCTGGTGTCTTTTCACTTTTAATAGTAACTGTTCCGTTTTTAAATGGAGCGGTCTGTTTTTCTATTTTATTGGTATCTTCATAAATTTTCTCAATCGTTTCGCTACTATTATCAATCAGACGATGAGAAGCCGTTATCATAGATGCCAAAATTAAAAGTGCAATTCCTCCTAGAAATGATGCAAGGAGTACTTCTAGAAGCGTTTCTCCTCTAGTGTTCTTTAACTTTGCGTTTATCTTATTCATAATTATCCCGCCCATAGTAAATCAATCCAATATAATTTCTCCACCCGTCCACATCAATGTGGTCGTACGTTTGACTCCAGGTCTATTTCCTGTTAGAACTTCATCGATATATGTTGACTCCTTTTGCTGTTCCGAAAGAACCGCTGAAACCTTGTAAATACAAGTTGACTTTTCCAGAGACATTTCAATGGTTATGTTATATTGGGCATCCATCATAAACTCTGCTTGTACATCTTTTATATTTGGATCAGAAACTTGTATAGTTAAAGTGTCCATATAATAGACATCTTCATCATTCAATCCTGCTTCAAAAATGTAGTCTGCAGCTTTTATTAAAATCCCTTTCAGCTCATTTTGAGGGATTTCGTTATACCCATCGTCAACCGGTTGATTCTCTTTTGTTAAATAAATCTGGTAACGTGAGTATTTTTCACCTTCAATCTCTTTTTTTAACAATTTTGCAGTGGATGATAAGGTGTAATAAGATTGTTCATTTTTTTTTTTTTTTTTTAACCGACCTGATGATGTTGAAGATGCAGTTAATACAACATCGCCCGCCTAAGAACAAAGTAAAAGAAAAAACAAGGCGATTAATATCGTTGCACCGGAGGTGTTTTTCCACTTTTTCAGTAACATTTTTCCTCCTTTTTCATCATTTTTTTCTGTACTAATATAGCGAATCGAAATAATTCTGTCAAGATTTTAAGAATATTTTTTTATTTCCAATTCCATAATTTTGTGCTTATTTCTTGTGTTTTACAGTTTTATAAGTCAAAAAAATATGGGTTCACTGGTATGAAAATAAGAAAACTGCCTAGTCCATGATTGAATCATCACAAACTGGCAGTTATTTCCAATTTCATTTTGTCTTTATATTTTAATTGTTATATTACAATCTTAAAATTGCTATATTACTATAATTTTATTTCAATTTCATTATGACAGTTATGATCGTTTTTTGTTGTAAGTAACACAAACTATCATAGTATTAATTTCTACAATACTTTTACACCTGCTACATACTTTCCTATCACATTACGATCATCCGAAAGATAAATTACTCTCTCCAAACGTTCCTTTAATGTAAGTGGTTGAGGGTGCTTAATTGAAGTATCATCAATAATTACGGCATCAAATTCATATTCTGGTAAAAAGGAGCCTACCTTACCAAAATATTCTCCACCACCCATCGTGCCTAAATAAAAGGCTTCTTCTACTTTTAATGGCTCTGCGGATTGGTCAATCAATCTCCAATATAGTCTAGAGCACTGAATCGCATCTGTCATAGCACGGAACATGGATAATGAGCTACCTCCAGCGATATCACTTCCTAATCCAAGCTTTAATCCATGCTCGATATACTTTCTAGTCGGTGCTATCCCCGATGCAATGTTTGTATTAGACTGAGGACAGATTGCAACCATAACACCATTGTCCTTCATAAGCTTCATTTCATCTTCGTTGGAATATACACAGTGCGCCATTATTGTATTACACTCACCACCAAATAACCCAAATTGATGATACGCCTCACCATAAAATTCTGTATTTGGGCATAGTTCTTTTACCCATTCAATTTCACTTAGGTTTTCAGATAAATGTGATTGCATTCCTATCTTCGTCTTCTTTTGAATGTTTCCAAGTTCTTTCATCAAATCGTCAGAGCATGTCGGAGTAAATCTTGGTGTTAAAATAGGTTTTACATTTTCATACGCATTCATCGTATTAAGAACCCATTGGTCTGTATCCTTTGCTGCACTGGAAACGCTTTCTTCTCTTAAATAATCTGGACAGTTACGGTCCATATTAACCTTACCAACATAAGCTTTTATGCCAGCATCATTTAAGAGTTCCATAAGTACTCTAGTCGCTTCTGAATGTAAGGTAGCAAAAGCACACATCCTTGTTGTTGCGGAATGTTTCACATCCTCTACAAAAATTCCATAAGCTGCTTTTGCATACGTAATATCCTGATATTTTGATTCTTCTGGAAATGCATGTGTTTCTAGCCAATCTAATAATTCTAAATCCATCCCGAGTCCACGATACGGATATTGGGAAGCATGTATATGAAGGTCTATAAGCCCTGGAATAATTATTTTATTTGAATAATCATACAATGGTAATTCTTTGTATTTCTCAGGAATTTCTTCAAAAACTCCCGCACTTACACCATTTTCACAAATCAAATACTGATTTTCATACGTCTTTAAATGAGATAAATCACTGCTAAAACAAATATCACCTTTTAAAACAAAGGACTTCTCATTACGGGTCACAGAGTCCATATTTGTAACAACTGTCTGCATAATCAACCTACTTTCATAAAAAAACTACCAGCAATGCTCATTCTCCTAACAACGGAAAATAAGAATTTGGTAGTACATCTTATCCTATTTTGTACGTAAACTTTCCTTCAAAGTGTTTTTTAAAACAATACTTACGAAAGAATCCATGGTAATTATTATATCATTAACCACTCACCTATCATATTAAAAATATGTACTTCTGTCAATACGATTTTTTACAATTACATTAGCGTAAAACAAACTTTTTTGATTTTAATATTCCCTGTTCTATTTATTAAATAAGTTTGATATAAATTGCTCAACAGATTGAACAATGCTATTATCTTCTACCATGGAGACAATTTTTTGAGTATCGTATTCCATAATTTCAACCTTTCCAATGTCCATAATAAATAATAGCAAAAAAATAGTACAGCATACTATAATACGAAGC